>NZ_BADU01000114.1:0-25380 GCF_000239875.1 Pseudoalteromonas sp. BSi20311
CAATTCCTACCTAAGTAGTTATTGCTGTTGGTCACTCAGTTTAAATTGAGACTCTAAATTTGTTTGCCTCACTACCTAAGTAGCTTGGCTGTTAGAACTCAACCTGTACGAGTGCCCACACAGATGATTGCTTTATATTGTTAAAGAACGTTGCGACGCTGTCGCTAGGGATGCGTATAATACATCCTTTATTTTTCGAGTCAACACTTAATTTTAAACTTTCTTACGATGATTTAAACTTAAGTTTTACTTAACTCTGTGAGTAGCTCGTGCCTCGCTATGCGTTGGCGTTCCCCGTCTCAGTGGGGTCGCATTATAGGGAGATCCGAAAACAGATCAACCTTTTTTTTAGATCTTTTTACCGTTTGCTCAAGTTTCAAACAAATGAGGGTGAAATAGTAAAGAAACGCCTTACTATCGGTTGTTTTTTACACTCTTATTAACTATTTGCTATAAATTTCATTGCTATGTTCAATTAAGACGTTAAGATAGCAAGTTCACAATGTTAAATTAATGTTTATTTCCTGTTTATTGGTAGATCAAAAATGAAATTACCCGATCAAAAATCTTTTATCTTCGCAGTTATTCTTGCTGTTGTTGGTTTTGTTATCGTTAAGTTTGCGCTTGCAAGCCTAGCATTAGACCCTGCACTTCTATTCGGTGCCGGTTTATTAATTGGTGGTGTTGTTATTGCTGCAATGTCATCAGTAACTACAGAAGAAGCCGAAGTAAAAACAAAAACACTTTATGTTGGCAATCTTCCTTATCGCGCAAATGAAGGCGTTGTACGTGCTTTGTTCGAAGAGCAAGGCAAAGTCTTTAATGTTCGTTTACTAAAAGATAAAAACACTGGCAAACGACGTGGCTTTGGTTTTGTTGAAATGGCTCAAGCTGATGCAGATAACGCAATTGCTAAGTTAAACGATAGTGAGTTCCAACAACGTACTTTAAAAGTACGTGAAGCAAAACAAAAACAAGAAGATGATTCTAACTCTTATCGCTCAGAGTCGGATCAAACAGTGTAACTAGCTTAACCGCTAATTTATCACTACATACATCAGCCGTTGCATAATAGTGCAGCGGCTTTTTTATGTCCGCTTGGCAATCACTTAAATTTAGTAAATAACTAACCCGCTTCGCAATAGCTGCTCCAGAGTCTAACAACTTTATACGTGCTTTAAAGTAATCACTTATTGGTTTTGCAAGAATAGGAAAGTGAGTACAGCCTAATACCAGCACATCTATATCGTTATTAATATTTAACCGGTCTAACTCAGTGTGCAGCTTTTCAATATCTAAGTGTTGGGTAAAAAAGAATGCTTCTGCCAAGGTAACCAGTTCAACACTACTATATAAGCTTGTGGTTATAGATGAGGCATGCTCTTTAATTAGCGCATCTGTATATGAACTTGAAACCGTAGCGGGGGTTGCCAATAACCCAATATGCTTTGATTGTGTTATTTGTGCTGCGGGCTTAACTGCAGGTACAACCCCTACAATTGGAATATCTGTTATTTTTCGTACCGCACTTAACGCAGATGTTGAAGCGGTATTGCAGGCTATAACAATTAAGTCGACATTAAGTGACTCATCTTTGATAAATTGGATTAGTCCACATAAGCGATTAATAATGGTTTGCTGCGACTGTGCACCATAAGGCAATAATGCGTTATCCATGAAGTAACTGTATTGAGCGTGGGGAATGCTTTGCTGAATATGCTCAAGTACTGTGGTTCCACCTATACCTGAATCAAAGACCATGATGTGCGCTGACAAACTACCATTCCTACTCTTTACTTTGAACGGCAGTTTGCCATGAGGCTTTTATAAAAGAAAGTAGTTTTACTCAGCGTCTAGTTTTGCAGTAGCTGTGTTTAATTTATCTAAGTTTTCAAACATGGTGTTAGTGTAATCAACCAGTTTATCTATTTCTTGTTGATCTTGATTTAGCCATTGAATGATACCTGATAGCTGGCTTTCTAATCCTAATGCTTGCGCTTTAGAGTAAGCCGATTTTAGATCATCATTAAAAGGGGCTACAGTTTCGGCAATGGCTTTTTCTGATGTTGGCTTAATTTGTTCATACTCTTTAATAGCTGCCACAGTTTTACTTTGACGTAAGTCCATTGAAAATTCCACCAGCTGTTCATTTCCTAAGCTGAGTTCTTGGGCTTGTTCAAATGCTTTATCTAAGTCGCCACTGAAAAAGGTTTTACTTACATCTTGTAACTCTGTCATTAAATCATTTATAGCTTGCTGCTCGTCTTCATTAAGCTCTCCATTTACTGACATAGAAAATGATAACTCGCGAGATTCAGAAAATTGCGTACTAAATGCTTGCGAGCTTTCAGTTTGCTGATAGCGACTAGATGACTGAGATTGGTAAGCATCTGCAAAACTAATACTCACTTCATCACCTTCTGCGGTGGTAAAAGTGTAATCAGCGCTGTTACTAAGGTTCACATATTGCGATTGACTAACCGTTACGCTTGCCGGCTGAGGATTAAATAAGTTCTGCTCAAATTTATCAAGGCCATTGAAGATGCCCTCTTTTGATTTATTAATACCCTCTTCAAGCTCTTGATTAAATACGCCCATACCTTTTAATTCATCGACAGCTTCATCAACACCTGTTTGCACGCCTTTACGTGCCTGGTTAAGTATATCTTGTAGCTTGTCATCATCGGCACCATTGGCCTTGGCTTTTTTTACCGAGCTTGTCACAAAGTCTAAAACATTTTTGACGACTTCATTAAAATCAAACAATGGTTTGTCTTTTTTCGCTTCAGCAACCGGCAAACCTAATTCTTTTGCCATTTTGTCACCCAATACGGCAGCAGCCAATTCTTTTCCGCGTTGCTGATAGCTAGTTGGTGGGGAGTCTATTTTAGGCTGTGGCATTGCTTGTTTAGTATTGTATTTATTGGCATTGCTGTTTGGAACAAAACTAAAGTTACCTATTTTCATGAGAAGACTCCTATTTAGACATACTCTGTATATCGGCCAAGTAAGCCTATACTGTAGTAAAATGCTTAAAAAAAGCTCACTATATTTGATCAAAACTAGACAAATACGCTTCGCTCCCTACAATAGCGCCGATAAACAGATCTCAACGATAAGGTTATACCGTTAATGGCAGTTATAAATATAGATACCACGCAGTACGATGCACAATTAAATGAAAAAGAGCAGCGTATTACAGAGCAGTTTCAACGTTTCGGTGTAAAACAGTTAGAAGTATTTAGCTCTGAGCCTATTAACTACCGTCAACGTGCAGAATTTAGAGTATGGCACGATGGCGACGATCTGTTTCATATTATGTTTGATCAACAAACGAAAGATAAAATACGTGTTGATACCTTTGACCCTGCAGCTCCTTTAGTAGGTGAAGTTATGCAGGTAATGATTGATAACTTAAAAGGCTGCGAAGTACTGCGTCGTAAGCTATTTCAAATAGATTATTTATCGACCATCAGCGGTGAAATTTTAGTGAGCTTGCTTTATCACAAGCCACTTGATGAACACTGGTTAACTGAGATCAACGCCTTAAAGGAAAAGCTAAGTAACCAGTACAAAATTGACTTTATTGGCCGTGCACGTAAGCAAAAAGAAAAATTGGGCGATGACTTTGTCACTGAGCGCTTAATGGTGAATGGCCAAGAGCTAATCTATCAGCAGGTAGAAAATAGCTTTACTCAGCCTAATGCGAAGGTAAATATTAAGATGTTGGAGTGGGCACAAGAGCTATGTAAACCACTAAATAATGATTTACTAGAGCTATATTGTGGTAACGGAAACTTTTCAATTGCACTTGCGGACTCATTTAATAAAGTGCTGGCAACAGAAATATCAAAATCATCTGTGCATTCAGCGCAATATAATATTGCTCAAAACAAAGTAACTAACTTAGATATTATTCGCATGTCGAGCGAAGAGTTTACTCAGGCAATGAAAGGCGAGCGTACTTTCTCTCGCTTAGATGGTATTGACCTTAGTAGTTACAACTGCCAAACCATTCTAGTCGACCCACCTCGTGCTGGCATGGATACCCTAACGTGTGATTTAGTGGCTAACTATGAGAATATTATTTATATCTCATGTAACCCAGATACGTTAGAGCGCGATCTTGATCACTTAACACAAACCCATGAGGTTAAGCGCTTTGCAATATTTGATCAGTTCCCTTACACACACCATATTGAATCTGGTGTATTTTTACAGAAAAAATAAAATCTAATACTATAATACCAGCGCCTTGATGAGTGCTGGTATTTGCTCTTCACTAAATACTTTAACTTGATTCTTTACCAATAACTTAGCGGTCAGCCCCATGCCTTTTACTTTCACCCCACTATGGCTTCCATCATAAATTGTATTACGGCCACACGAAGGACTAGACTCTTTTAGTAAAGCAAAGCGAATATTATGCTTATTACAAAGGGCTAATGCTTTATTAGCGCCAGCTTCAAATGCACTTGTTACATCCTCAGCAGTATTTGTAATAACTCGATTTTGCTTTATCTCAGCGGGCGCTCTAGGCACGAGTAAACCACCAGCAATCTCAGGACAAAATACGATTAATCTATTTTGCTTTTGCCACAAATTAAGTTGAGGGTGCAATATTGTTTGGCCTTTACCATCATAACGAACTGGCAAACCTAACAAACAACTTGAGATTAAAATTTTTTCCATAATGAATTTTCTTCTTCAAATAAAAAAGCTCCTTTCGGAGCTTTTTTATTTCACTAAACTACTTATTTATTTGCTAAGTAGTTAATAAGTGCGCTTACATCTTCTGGCGATGAAATACCTGACTCGCCACCTAAGTTAAGCTTATATTTACCATTAACAATAAATGTAGGAACGCCACGCAGTGCCCCTTTACCTTTAAAGTAATCTTGGTCGCGCTTCATTTTAGAGCTCAGTGTACGTACCGAGAAGCTTTCAAATAATTTATCAAATTTGTCGCCATCTACACCTTGCGCTAAAAACACATCTTTTACATCTGCAAGCTCATTAAAACGAGCACGCTTTGCGTGAATATGATCAAACATCGCTGAGATAATTTTATCTTTTTGCGGTAGTACCTCAGCAGTCGCTAATGCTTGGCTGATCATGGTTTGATGTTCAGGGTCACGTACACCCACGAAATCTACATGGCTTTTCTTGAACTTTACGTTTTTGTCTAGCTTAGGTTTTATCTCAGCAAGCAGTGGCTCCATGTTATTACATGCAGGACAGTAAAAAGAGAAAAACTCTTTTACTTCTGGCTTTCTGGTTGCACGATCAGAGACGACATCATAATGCACGCCCTCTTCGTAAGTGGCAGCAAAACTGGTTGCAGCTAAAGGGAGTAATACAGCAAGTAACCCTGCTTTAACTAATTTGATCATTATTATGGTGCTCCAAAAATTATAGTTTTAGTAAAAAGCTAATTAACTCATCAAGCTCTTGTTG
Source organism: Pseudoalteromonas sp. BSi20311 (assembly GCF_000239875.1). Lineage (NCBI taxonomy): Bacteria > Pseudomonadati > Pseudomonadota > Gammaproteobacteria > Alteromonadales > Pseudoalteromonadaceae > Pseudoalteromonas > Pseudoalteromonas sp. BSi20311. The sequence goes on from NZ_BADU01000114.1 coordinate 5,458, forward strand.
GCTCTTGATTGTATTAATATTGATTTTATATTTGTCATTTACGATAAATGTAGGCACGCCAGTTAATGCGCCAAGTTCAGAATATTTATTCTGCTTATCTTGCATGGCACGTTCAGCTGCTATGATAGGCAAACTAGCAATATCGTTATCAAATGTGCTGTTATCAATTGCGTTAAGCTCCAATAACTTCTTAACGTCTTTAATTTCTGTTAATGGTGCACGCTGAATATGGATGCTTTTAAAAATTTGCGCTGTTACCGCTTCTGTTTGACCATGTTTTTTTGCAATTAAGTAAGCAAGGCTCAAGTTACTTTGTGCTTGTGGTGAAACGCCCCCTAAAAAGTTAACATGATTTTTTACAAACTCAGCCCCTTCAGGTAAGTTTTCTGCAATCCCTTTTGCTACCGGCTCAAACTTAAAACAGTGCGGGCAATAGAAAGAGAAGAATTCGGTTACATTTGGCGTTTTACTTTTCTCAACGTCAATCACAGTATATTGATTACCTGCTTCAAAGTTGGCAGCTAGTGCTGCGAAAGGTAAACATAGGATCAGTAAACTTAGTTTTAATTTTTTAAGCATGAATATCTCGTTATACTTCTTTTTTAAATAAAAATATTATGGCAATAATTTTAACGGGGCTTCTTGCAAAGCTGCAAGCTGTTCTTTAAGCGCTAAAATTTGTTGCTCCCAGTATTTGTCATCTGCAAACCATGAAAAGTTCCGTACAAAAGCTGGATCGCTCCAACGTTTTGCAACCCACCCCATGTAATGAATCATACGCATGGCGCGAAGCGGTTCGATCAGCTTCAGTTGTGAGTGATCAAAATCGCAAAACTCCTCATACGCATTCACTAAAGTGTCTAACTGTAACAGCTGTGTTTGTCGATCGCCACTGAGCATCATCCATAAATCTTGAATTGCTGGTCCTTGGCGGCTATCGTCTAAATCAACAAACATCAGTGCATCCCCAGCCCATAAAATATTACCAGCATGACAGTCTCCGTGTAAGCGTATACTGTCTACATTTTTATATTGCAGCTGCGCTTGGGCAATAACTAAATCTAAAATAGTGTAAAAAGAAGTCTCTAGCCCCATAGGGACTAAATTACTTTTTTGTAAATGAACTTTAGCTGTATGCAGGTATTCATCACAGGTAACAGTCGGTCTTTGAGTAAAGGGTTTTGTTTTCGCCACTTGGTGCATGCGACCAATTAAACGCCCAAGCACATCAAGCTGATCTAAATTATCGACTTCAAATAAACGCCCGCCTACACTTGGGAACAAAGTAAATAAATACCCTTGGTGTTCAAATAAGCTTTGCCCATTATGCTTTATTGGCGCAACCACTGGTACTTCTGCGGCTGCCAGTTCAAAGGCAAAATCATGCTCTTCTTGAATTTGCGCTTTGCTCCAGCGTTCAGGGCGATAAAACTTAACAACGTAACGTTTTCCACCCTCAGCTACAAATTGATATACTCGATTTTCGTAGCTATTTAGCGCTAACAACCCTGACTCAGCGTAAATATCAACGCTTTCTATAGCATCCAAAATAAGATCTGGGGTTAAGTCAATAAAGCTAAATTTACTCATATACTTCTTATATAAAAGAAAAGCGGGAATATCCCGCTTTTTGTTAATAACAGTGTTCGTTTTTTAATACAGACCCTTTATCGCGCTTTAAAAAAGTTGCTTGGCTGCGATATTTGGTTATCAGGCTCGTTTATTGGCGACAGTACAAAGTTAAACTCGGTCATTGGCGCTTTTAAATCATAAGGGTCCATGACTAATGATAGCGGTACATTATGCGATTCACCGGCATTTACTGTAAAGGTGGTATCGCCTATGTATTTATAGTTATCTAACCCTTTAACATCAATAGAGAATGTTTGCTCATATTGTGCTTTATTAATCACTTTTAAGGTGTAGGTATTTTCAACTAAGCCATTAAAATCGACACGATACAACTGATTACGGTCACGGATAATATCAAAGTCCATGGTTTTACGCATCGCTATATTAGCAACCAGTGCACCAGTAAGTAAGAGTAAAATAACACTGTAACCAATCAGCTTTGGACGCAGCGGATGGGTTTTATTCTCTGGTGTTTCTAAATTACGCTCAGTGGTATAAGAGATAAGCCCTCGAGGGTAATTCATTTTATCCATTACGCCGTCACAAGCATCAATACAAGCGCCACAATTTATACACTCATATTGCAGACCATTACGAATATCAATCCCGGTTGGGCAAACCTGCACACACAAGTTACAGTCAATACAGTCACCTAAACCCAACTCTTTAGGGTCTTGTTTACGCGAGCGTGGCCCGCGGTTTTCACCACGCGCTTCATCATAGCTGACAGTAAAGGTGTCTTTATCAAACATCGCTGACTGAAAGCGTGAATAGGGACATATATGTAAACACATTATTTCGCGCATCCAGCCCGCATTACCATAAGTACATATCGTAAATACAATGATACTAACTAAGGCATAACCGCCCACATTAAAGGTGACAAACTCAGGGATTAGTTCACGAATAGGCGTAAAGTAACCAACAAAAGTTAACGCAGTATATAAAGAAAATAATACCCAACTGGTGTGCTTTGCGGTTTTTCGCCAGAATTTATCAAAATCCATTGGCCGTTGATCTAACTTTTTACGTTGGTTAGCACTGCCCTCAAATTTTTCTTCAAACCAAATAAAAATGAAGGTCCATACTGTTTGCGGGCAGGTATAGCCACACCATACACGGCCATAAAAAGTAGTCACTAAAAATAGAGCAAATGCCGCAAGCATAAAAATAAATGCAAGAATAGTGAAATCTTGTGGCCACAAAGTTAAACCAAAAATATTAAACTTTTGCTCCATTAGCTCAAACAAAACAGCTTGCTGGCCATTAAAGTTTATCCATGGCAATAACATAAACGCTAGCATGCCTAAAAAGCCGATGCGTTGTCTTAATAATTGATGAAGCCCTGTAACCGCACGCACATAAATACGATTACGAGGGTTAAATCTATCTTCTTGACGGCTCAGATCAGGTTTTTGGATCTTAACCTCTGTTGGTATGTTTTTTACTTTAATTTGCTTATCCATTGAAGTTCCTCAACGCCGCTAGGAAATAAAAATTCAGCAATCTTTTAGTACTTTTCGCCTAAGTGTAGCAACTTACATGCTAAACATAATTCGCTTTAAGTAGTACTTGTGTACTTTCAGATATTTCAGAAATATCTAACTACTGTCCCTTATTATACGCATATTAGCTAAAATTACTGACTAGATTGCTAATAATTTATTCAACTTGTGACTTGCTTTTAAGGTGTATTTTATTACACTTGCCGGCTACTAAAGTGTTGTTTGGATCAAGGTTTGTATATTTATGAAGAAATTTTTTATACTAGTGGTCGTGATCCTAGCATTTTTTACCGTTGATCACCCCTTAGTAAAAGAGCCGCGCGAACGCTTGCTCGGTGATGGTATAGGCTTGTTAAGCAGCACAACTAAAGTAGACCGCTTTCCTGTAGCAACTATGACGAGAAACAAAGTGAATCAGCAACTAGCACTTTCTCGTTCTGAACAAGACTATGTTGCTAAAACATTTACTACGGATGAATCAGTCAAGTTATTTGAACTACGCTATTGTCGTCAAGGTGATCTAAACCTTTACTTTTACGAAGAACGATTACTTACTGTATGTCGAATTATCAAGGAATCATTAGCGCAGGCGAGAATAAAATAATGGATTTTTCTGGATTAAATAAAAAAGCGAGTAACTCATTTCATCAACACCGCACTATGCTTAAGCAATTGGCACAGGGTAAAACGTTAAAATGTGAACATTGTAAGGGCGTGTTAACCCTTAATTTAGCCACCAGCGAGCCTGGTAAAGGAGTAATACAGTGCAAACAAGGTTGCACTGATATTGAATTAGAAATTGGCGGTTAGGTTTAAGAACAAAGTTTAAGTGCTAGAAAACTTACTCTTCCCACCCTTCATCAGTATACAAGCCACTGTTAAGCGCTACAATTTCGATAAGTTCAGCAAAACCTAATGCAAAGTCGCCCATTAACTCGTACTGCTGCTCACATAAGTGTAATTCATCAATATTATTTTGCTGTGCAATTTGCGCAATAATTGGTTTATCGAGTGCAAAAAAACTGAGCGTCGCCTGTGCACTTTCAAGTGCTTGTTTATACTGACTATCAAGTTGCTCACTTGCTAGTAACTTATGAGTATATGCTTGGCTTGCTGTTAGAAATCCAGCAGACCACTGCTGGCAAAAGTCATATTCAAACTCATTAGGTAACTTATAACCCAGCTCAAATACTTGCTCACTCACTTGATGATGTAACGCCATAAATAAAAACAATATGTCTTCATCAAGGTCGTTTGCTGTATTAGGGAGGATATTCTCTAACCATTGGTGAACTTCTAATGGCTCAGGTGAACATATAACGCCAAATAAATAACCTTGGCTTTGGGTAAGGCTCATTGCGCTAGGCTGGGTAGTTAAAAACTCGCTGAGCAGCTTAGCGTGCTGCTCAGTAAACTGAGGTATTTGCATTAAAACTCTTTATATAAAATATTAAAATTTAAGTGGGTAACGACCTTGGTTATCTGGTCTGCCTAAAAACTTCACCGCATCATGAACTTCTTTAGGTAAAGTTAGATCAGGTTTAACATATCCCGCAACTTTAAAGTCAAAATTAGCCTTTAGTGTAGCATCTGCCTCTAGCCCTAATCTATTGTCTGGCTCGATTAGTATGGCAACATCACCCGACTTACAACTTAATTTACCACTGAGGTCACCAATATTGAACCAACCTGTTAAACCTTGTACATCAATATCAGGGCTGGCTATTTCACCTTGTAATGATTGACAATAAGGCGCACCCGAAACGTATTCATCGAGCTCTAAAATTACACGCCCTTTAGCTGTAACCGGTAACGGTAAATCAATTCGCTGCATTGCTCGCTCAACGGTTGAACGCACTACGGTATCAGTTATTTTAAGTTCATCATTTGCTAGTGAATAACTAATATCTGCATAACCGGATATATCACTGCGTTCACGAGGGTTACCAAAGCGTAAGTTAGTATTCACTTGAGCTTTAAATAACGACCAGCCAGATATATCCCAGCGCACATTATTTAATTGCTCGCCATCAAAGCGCAGCTGCATCACTTGCCCCTGCCATAGTGTGCCAACTGTTTGCCCTATTTCTAACTGCGGTGGTAAATACGGTTTAGCTAAATTTACAGCAACCGCAGCCGGTAATTTAATAACGCTAAAAACAATAAAGCTCATTAAAAAAACGATGGATAAAATTATTATTTTTTTCATTAACTACTTCTCTAATACTAAACGGCTTACGCGTACATAACCGGACTTATCATCTTGGCTTAAATCTAGGTTTTCTACACTTAAGCCATGCTGATTAACGAGCTCGTCAATCCATTGGATTAATAGATTAAACTCTACCGAGTCGAGCGTTAAACGAAGTGAATTATCATTAGGCTGCATTTTACTAATATTAATGCTGTAACGGCCGCGCGTATTATTAACTATTTGGCTGAGATTTTGGTTACTCACGGCTTGCGTTTTACCAGCTGCTTTGAGCTTAACAATACTCTCGTCTACCCAGGCTAACAATTCTTGCTGCTTTATTTGTGATTGCTCTGCTCGCTCTATCGCAGTATTTAAAGGCCTAAAAACCCCCATCACCAAAACAAAAATGATAAATACACCGCCTGCAACCATAATTAGTTGTTGCTCTTGCTCTTTTAATGAACGCCAATATTGCATGAACTGCTGCTTCATTGTGCACCTCGCAGTCTGATTTCACCGACGATAAAATCGCCATCATTATTTAACGAGCCCTGCTCAACTGTGACCCCTTGCTGCTCCAGGATGGCTTTAACCTTACCAAAGGTTTGAAAGTCTTTACCACGGGCTCGAATGCGCAATTCATTACGGCGTTTGTCAAAGCGTAATGTTTGTGGCGTAAACTCATTCACTTGCGAAAACACGCTAACCAACTTACTGGTTAAATCTAAAAAGCCTGCATCGCTAACACCTTGCACTTTATCCAATGCACCCTGTATTTGATTTTTAATTAAATGAGGACGCACTCGCGTGCCAGGAAAGGCTTTTTGATATCGCTCTACTACTTGTGATTTAGCTACCTCAAGTTGCGAATTCAGTTGATGTAATTCAACCGCTTTAATTGTCACACTCGATACCAAGGCAATCACACTGATAATGGCGGCACTTTTCCAGTAACCCCACCATAACGCTGTTTTCTTTTTAAGGGTGTAAGGTCCTTGACGCAAATTAAACTTAAGTTTATCAAGCTGCTTAGCAAATAATGCCAACGGTAACTCATAGTCACTTGTTTGCGGATATAAGTTAAGTGCTTCAGGAAACTGATCAGCAGGGCTGTAATGCTTGATATCTGGGTTGCCTAATGCTACTAAATACTCTTTTAGCCAACTGCTTTCAACCGCGCTAATATGCCAGTCACCTTGTTTAAAGAGCCACTGTTTATTAAGTTCGATGGCAGTAACACATGACTCTTCAGCGCCTGGCAATAGCAATGCATCCGGTACTATTTGATATGGGGTGAGTTGATGTTGTTCAAATACTTCTAACCAGTGCTCAAACCAATCACGGTTCGTTAGCGCAATCTTAATTGCATGCTGCTCATCAACCATAGTTGGCTCCCCAAGCGCGATATAAATGTCGTCTATATCGCATGCAAGATCTTCTTCGAGCATATAGGGCAATGCTTGCTCTAATTTACGGCTCCACTTTGTTGGCAGTGTCACCGTTTTTAATTGCACCTGGTCACATGGTAAAAGTACCACAAGCTCTCGGGTTAATGCTTTTTCAGTTAGTTCACTTAACTGATTGGCATTTTGTAGCTCGCCACTGGCTATTATTTCTTGTTCTTGTGGTGAGTATATTAACCAGTTAAGTAAATCTTGCTCGGTTTGACCCGTGCGGATCAACAGTATCTCTGTCACTGTACGCCTCCAAATTTTCGCGCCAGTATCGTTACCTCGCCATTGCTGGCATACAGTAATGTGGTCATCGAAAAACGCAAATCAACAAATTTTGCCTGCGTTTGTAATTTAAAATATTCACTTTTTAAACTAAAAAGCTTTTCTACTGCTTTGATATTTTTGCCGCCTTGTTGTTTAACAGACTCAAAAAACTCTTCAATATTATCAAAGCCATTTTCAGGTCGCGCTGCGATTACCGCTTGAGCACCCGAAACACTCAGTTCGTCTATTAGGCCACTGAGCAATAAAGCTTGCTCTTCAGTGACTGTATTAACATTAATTGAAAGTAACGTACTGCCTGGGATCACACAGACATAAGGCAACACCTTTTCCATCACTAAAGGGTTAAATCCTTTAATTAAACGCAGTTCAGATACTGAAGCAAATAGGCTATTTGCTGTCATATACGGAAACTGACGCGATAAATACTCGCCTTCTTCAGCTCCTGAGCGATACGTAATACTATTTTTATCTAACCAGTCAAAAACACTATCAGCCATACCTTCTTCAGACTCATCACTGGGTAAGTCTTCTATATTTTCTAATATGGCAAACAACGCTTTATGCGCAGGGTTCGTTTTATTAGTACTGTTTGGGTCAGGCTCAGCACCAAGCGCATTTAAGTTTAAACAGGCTTGTAAATCAGTTAACTGACCGCTTAACGTGCCGTTATCAACTGGATACTTAACATCACCTTGCTTTGCCCACGGCTGCGCTAAGGTGGTTTTTTCTGGATCGTCTTTTTTACTTTGAATTAAGCCTTTAATAGCTAATTCTTCAGCGCCATAAGCATACCATTTAGCCTGTTGCTGACTCTGCAAGTTAGTACTTCTTTGTACTTGTACCATTAAGTTCGCACTCATTTCTACGGCTAAAATAGCAGCCAGCGCGACAATAAATAACACAATAACTAACGCCGCGCCGCGTGATGTTTTTTGATTCATCAAGGCGTTCCTCGGCCATTTGGTTGCGATTGGTTAGTACCATCATTAACTGGTTTAGTTAACTCTTTACCGAGTCCTGGCACTAAAAAAACGCGCCTAATTGGTTCTGCGTTCATTTGCTTTAACGTTACAGCTACCGCTTTAGGTAACGCCTTAATTTGCCAGTTTTCTTGCCACTCTGCGTTACCATCTAAAAACTCAAATTTAAGCTCTTCTACGTCAGCTAAAACAACTTGGCTACGAGGCTCCATATTATCAAGTTGATCAACATAAATGCGATATACTCGTTCTAAGTTGTCATCAATTACTCGATAACCAACAGCTTGCAGCTCTGAGCGAGGAAGCAAATTAATGGGATTCATCCAACCATCACGCACAAAGGCAATGCCATCAAGCTGGCTTTCTAAAATGTAGCGCCCTGCAAGTAAGTAACTCTCTTGAAAATCCCCTGCTTCATTACGCACTTGGCGTTTAGTCATTTGGCTAAAGTCTTGATCCATTAGCCTGAAGGCTGTTTGTAACCCATTTAGCTCAGCAATTTTTTCATCTGATGCTTCTTTGGCACGCGTGGTGGTATCAAGTATTTGGTGGGTGGCCATAATAACAAACGCCAACACCCCTAGTGCCACCATCACTTCTAATAATGTAAAACCGCGCTGCTTCACTTATGGCTTACCTTTATTTAAGTAAGTACTTAACTCATAAATTGAATTTTCATACTTATCATCTGTAAACACATTAATAGTGACCTTTACAAAGCTTTTATCAGCAGTGGGCACAACATCTTGGCGCCAAAACCATTCAATCCCCGCCATCATCTCAGTGCCGCGGGTACCATTTTTACCTTGCCATTTTTCGCCTTTCGTTCGTTGTTCTACCAATACATTCTCGGCTACCCATGAGCCATACGTTTGTTCTTCAATGCTGGATAAGTGATGAATATGCTCACCGGTTGCTTGCATTGCAGCAATACCTGCCATGGCACAAATACTTAGCGCAACTAAGACTTCTAATAAGGTAAAGCCTTGGTATCTTTTCATTATTGGGGCTCTCGACGAAAATCTACTGGCGCTGCAAATTTACCTTCAATAAAATATACCGGCTCCGCCTGATCTTTTAACTCAAGCATGAGCTGAAATGCACTTACATCAGCAGAGGATAAAAGAAGTACTTGAGGAACTTTTAATTTTTTAAGTTCTAATAAACTGTCTTCATTATCGCCACTCATTAACTCACGCCAGTTAGATTGCTCTAATAAATTATCTTGCGCCCAAGGTAGGTCTTCTAAGTTAAGTGTTACTTTGAATTGCTGGTCAAACTCAATTGGTTTAAATAACTCTTCCCGTTCAAAGCTGATCCACTTTTCACCATCAAACACTAAAAATTCAAGCGTATTTTGATCAACTAACAAACCTAACTCTACTTGGTTAAGTACTGCAAATTCCGATGCAGCATTAATGGTGGTATGCAGCCTACCTGCTTGCTTATCTAGCTCTTCCTCAGCGCCGCCATCTAAGCTGTATACCACCATTTTGGTGGCAAAGGCGATGATCACCAATACCACTAAAATTTCTATTAAACTAAAACCATATTGCTTTGCACCTAGGTGCTTAAGGTTTACCTGCATGGTAAACCCCAATCAACTAAGTTTAAACGTATGATAAAGTTGATACCCATTACTGCTTATCTTCATCCCAGTTGCCAATATCATCATCGGTAGCTGGTTCGCCATCGGGTCCCATAGAAAAAATATCAAACTTACCAATCTCTCCAGGACTAATTAATTGGTAATTATTCCCCCACGGATCTTCTGGTAATTTGCTAATAAAGCCACCATCAGGGAAGCGCTTTGGAATAGGCTCAATACTGGTTTTTGTGACTAATGCCTCTAAGCCTTGCTCTGTACTTGGGTAGCTTTTATTTTTAAGCTTGTACAAACTCATAGCATCTTCTAACTGCTGAATATCTAAATGCGCTTTATCAATAGCTGCTTCTTCTTGCTGACCCATAATATTAGGTGCCACAATCGACATGATCATCCCGATGATAACCAGTACCACCATCACTTCTAATAAAGAAAAACCTGATTGTTTATTCACGTTATTACCTCGTTATTCTAAAAACACTAAGCAAAAATGATTTAAGTAAATCATTAATATAAAAAATAATTAAAGGCCAACAGCCTTATTCATTGCCATAATTGGCTGCAAAATTGCCATTACTATAAACAATACAATGACTGCCATGGAGGCAATCATTGCAGGTTCTAATAATTTTAATGACACATTGACCATACTTTCAAACTCGCGATCTTGATTGTTAGCGGCTCGCTCTAACATTTGCTCAAGTTCACCGGACTTTTCACCACTGGCTATCATATGCAGCATCATTGGTGGAAACAACTTAGTTTGCTGCAGTGAAGCACGCAGACTTGCTCCTTCACTTACTCTTTCTGCGGCATCAGCCACAGCTTGTTTGATTTTTTCGTTAACTAATACCCCACCAGAAATACGCATTCCTTCTAGTAGCGGTACTGAACTTGACGATAAAATACTTAAAGTACGAGCAAAGCGCGCTGTGTTAATTCCTCTAGCAACTTTACCTATGCCTGGCATATGTAATACTTTTGCATCCCACCAAAACCGTACCTTAGGTTTTTTAAGCGCATATTTGATTCCAACCGCGGTAGCGGTGATCACCAATAAACTTATAAACCAGTAATTTTGCACAAAATGACTACCCGCCATAACCCACTCGGTGGTCCAAGGTAAAACTTGTTTAGTTTTTTCGAACGTTTTTAATATTTTAGGTACCACAGTACCCAATAATACCGACACAATACCAATGGCAAACACCACCAAAATAATTGGATACACCATAGCCTGCGTAATTTGACTGCGCATATGTTGGCGCTGCTCAGTGTAATCAGCTAGTCTGTTGAGCACTTGATCTAAGTGACCTGACTTTTCACCTGCCGCCACCATAGCGCGGTACAAATCGTCAAAAACATGCGGAAATTCACTCATACCATCAGCCAGAGTATAACCTTCCACTACTTTCGATCGCACCGACATCAACATACGTTTTAGCCTTGGCTTTTCACACTGCTCAGCAACTGCCATTACCGCCCCCTCTACAGGTAGGGCAGACTGAATTAGGGTTGCAAGCTGACGAGTGATCAAAGCGAGATCGGCTGTTGATATGGTTGGTTTAAATAAAGAACCAAGTAAGGGAGCTTTTTGACCTTTAACTTGTTTGTCATCTTGCGCAGCAGGCACAACCTCAAACGGCGTGAGCTTTTGATCGCGCAGAAGCTGACGAACTTGCTTAGCTGTATCGGCTTCTAAAATACCTTTTTTTTCTTTTCCCCGGCCATCTAATGCGCGGTATTCAAACGCCGCCATAGCTAGCCTTCCTCACGCGTTACGCGCAGCACTTCTTCAAGCGTTGTTTTACCAGCAAGCACACGGCTGCAACCATCTTGACGAATGCTTGAGCTATGCTTGCGAATGTATTTCTCTACGCTTTGCTCACCTTTACCGCTGTGGATCATTTCACGAATGGTTTCGTCGACAACTAATAACTCGTGAATACCAGTACGACCTCGGTAGCCATTAAAGTTACACTCTTCACACCCTACTGCGCGATAAATCGTCGGTGCATTGTCAAACGATACGCCGAGTAATTCACATTCACGCTCATCTGCAACGTGACCTTCTTTACAGCTATTACATAAAGTACGTACTAAGCGCTGGGATAATACCCCCAGTAATGAAGACGATAATAAAAATGGCTCAACGCCCATATCTTCCATACGGGTGATTGCACCTGAGGCTGTATTGGTATGTAACGTAGACATAACTAAGTGGCCAGTGAGTGATGCTTGCACACCAATTTGGGCTGTTTCTAAATCTCGTATTTCACCAACCATAACTACATCCGGATCTTGACGTAAAATAGCGCGCAGACCACGGGCAAAGGTCATATCAACCTTGGTATTAACCTGTGTTTGGCCAATGCCAGGAATTTCGTACTCAATTGGATCTTCAACCGTTAAAATATTGCGATCCCGCGAGTTAATTTGGCTCATACCTGCATAAAGCGTGGTACTTTTACCAGAGCCTGTAGGGCCTGTAACTAAAATTATACCGTGAGGCTTGCTAATTAAGTCGGCAAACAGCTCTCGGTTTCGAGCTGTCATACCTAAGTCTTCTAGATTTAAACGTGCATTGTTTTTATCAAGTAAACGCAGTACCACGCGCTCACCAAAGCTCGATGGCATAGTCGACACACGCACATCTACAGCGCGTCCTGCAATACGCAAACTAATACGACCATCTTGCGGTATACGTTTTTCTGCAATATCGAGTTTGGCCATTACTTTAATACGCGATACCAGTAAAGAGGCTAGTTTCCGATTAGGTTTTAAAACTTCTTTGAGTACGCCATCCACCCGAAAACGAATAACCAGCTCTTGCTCAAACGTTTCAATGTGGATATCAGAGGCGCCTTCTTTAATTGCCTCACTGAGCATGGCATTAATTAGTTTTATAATAGGTGCATCGTCGTCACCGGCAAGCAAGTCTTCAGTTTGAGGAAGCTCATCAGCTAGTGAGAATAAATCAACCTCATTACCAATATCTTCCATCATTTGCTGAGTTTCTGAACTATCACGTTGATACGATGCTTCTAGTAATAGCTCAAACTTATCATCTTCTAGTTGCTCAAGTGTAAAGCCATGTCCTGCAATACGGCGTACTTCTAGTAATACATCAACATCAAGCTCACCACGGTAATACACAATCTGGTTATCTTTATGCTTACTGAGTAACGCACCCACTCGTCTGGCATATGAAAACGGCAAACGCTTTGCAGGCAGCTCGACTAAATCCTCTTGAGCAAGCTGATCATCACTGTGAATAATTGGATGAACAACATCTTGATTAATATCTTCTATCGCATTAGTCATCGTTACGCTCTTGTGCATTTTGTTTGCGTAAATGCTCTTCGTACGTAGGTGGTAGCACTAGTTCGTCATTCCACTCGGGTAAAATAGGCGTGTCTGACATTGGCATTAAATTAATACCATCTTCACGTTTTTTAAATTGCTCACCGCGAATAAAGTTATATTTACTAAAGCTGAGTTTATTCATACTAACGCCATCGCGAATAATGGTTGGTCGAATAAACACGATAAGATTACGCTTACGTTTTGTTGTATTAGTTGACTTAAATAAGTGCCCTAAAATAGGAATGTCGCCTAGTAATGGCACTTTTGACACGCTTTCTTGCACATCTTCATCAATCAAGCCGCCTAATACCACCATACCGCCATCATCGGCCATTACGGTTGTTTTAATTGCGCGCTTATTCACTGAAATATCAACTGCCGTTGCACCACTAACACTAGAAACTTCTTGCTCTATGGTTAATTGCACCGCAGAACCATCATTAATTTGTGGTGTCACTTTAAGCTTTATACCCACCTCTTGACGCTCTACCGTTTGAAATGGATTTTCGTTGTTACTACCTGTCTGCGAACCTGTGATAATAGGTACTTCTTGACCAACCAAAATAGATGCTTCTTCGTTATCCATTGTAGTAATAGATGGAGTAGCTAGAATATTCGAATTAGTGTCGGTTGAAACCGCTTGAACAATTGCACCCCAGTCGTTTTTTATCACTCCCATAGCTAAACCATTAATACCACCAAGTAATGAGGCTAGTGGGCCGTAATCGCCTTTAGTAGTTTCATCAACCTTGGTTACCGTACCGCTTTCAGTACCTATTATATTTTTGGATACGGTAGTGTCACGAGCCTGCTCCGCAGCGACAGCTAACGCACCCACAGGTACTGTTGTACCATTGTTAAATTGTAGCATCCCACCTTGCTCTGAAATCCATTGCAGGCCAAAGTTAACGCCATCACCTTCCATCACTTCAATAATAATGGCTTCCACTAGTACTTGTGCGCGGCGAATATCCAAACGCTCAATCACTGACTCTAGTGAACGCATCGTATCTGGCTGAGCAGTGATCACGAGTGAGTTAGAATCTGGATGAGCTTCAATGCTAGTGTCGTTTCTATTACTGCTACGCGCATTGTTGGTTGCTCCGCCTTTTGAATCCTCTGCCAGCGATTTACTCACACCTTGGAGTACTTTGACTAAATCTTCTGCTTTTGCGTAGTTTAGGTAAAATACTTTAGTGTTACCTTGGCTTTCCAGTTCACCATCTAAACGCTTAATAAGCTCAATGGCGCGTGTACGTGCTTGGCCTTCACCACTAACAATCACACTATTAGTACGACCATCAGCTACCACTTTAGGAATTAAAAACTCAGGAACACTGCCCTTACCACTGTCTTTATAGATATTTTCAACCACTGAGACAACATCATCAGCCGTCGCGTACTTAAGCTTAACGATATCAACACGCTTATCACCCGCTTGGTCAACAGAGCGAATAATTTCGACTAAGCGATTAACAGATGCTGCGTGTCCTGTTAGCATCATCACGTTAGCGGCATTAAAGTTAGCAACATGCCCACCATCTTTTTGGTCACTAAACTGGCGAACCAAAGGGCCTAATTCTTGAACGCTGACATTTTTAACTCGCACAACCCGAGTGATCATCATATCGCCAGCTGCATCGCTGTCCGTTGTAATTAACGGTACATTGGATTTTTTAGCATCTGAGCTTTTTTCTATTTTTATTATGTTGTTATCCATTTCGACGGCTGAATAACCGTAAACTTCTAAAACATTTAAAAAGAACTGATAGTAAAGTGCCTCATCCATTAATTCGTAACTGCGTACATTTACTTTGCCACGCACGTTGGGATCAATAATGATGGTTTTATTAAGGTTTTTGCCAACAATATTAATAAACTCATTAATATCTGTGCCCTTAAAGTTAGCAGCGTATTCAACAGCAGCAACCGACAAAGAAAGACTTGCCGCTAAAAAAAGTGCCGCATACTTAGCTAACCCTTTTTTAATTTTTTTGAGGTGTAGCACCTGAACCATTATGTTAAAACTCCAAAGCTAAGTTATTGCAGACTAAATAGTACATCTATTTGCTCACCATCACGCTCTATTGTGATTGTTGCATCTGTACTGTTTCGCAGCTCATTCATTGCTGCCATTGCCTGTTTTAAATCTGTTAATTGATAACCGTTAATTGCGACGGCCAAATCATTATTTTGTAATCCCATTTGTTTAAATAATTCAGGCTCTTTACCTGGACTCAAACGGTAACCTATAAGTTCCCCATCATTCATCGCTTGAGAAACGCGTATATAATCAAATAGTTTGCCAGGCTCTTCTAAAAGCTCCTCGCGAGTTTCGATTAATGCTTCTTTCACCTCAAGGTTGGCAGTGGCATCGATTTGCTCCTCGCTTTGTGCTGAAGGTGCTAAAGGCCCCATTTCAGGCTCATCTCGCGCAGCCAGTACAGGCATAGACACTGTTTTGGTAAAGTCGAGTCCATCTAGCATTAAGGTTTCAAAGCGACCGCTTACATCTAGAATCACACGGTCTGGGAGTATTTGCGATACTTTTGCACGTGTACCTTGCACCACATCCTCAACTAAATAACTCGCTTGGCGACCCTGTGACTCAATAATAGCCATTCCCGCCTTATCATCATTACTCACAGCAACAATACCAGTTAAATTAATACTAAGACGTGTTTCAGGGGCATTATTAATGACTTTAGTTTGCGGAGCAGTATTGGTGTTTTTTGTTACATTTACTTTACCAAATAAAAATTGCTCAATGATCGAATCTACAGACTGGTTATTGCCACCCACAGCTTGGTTAGAATAGCTAATAGGGGCAAGAGGAGATGTTACTGGCTGCGGCCATAATAGCCACATCAGTTTTGATAATAAAAATGCAATATAAACAACAACTAAAACCATAACCATTGCGCTTAATTTCGCATGCGGTAAACGGTTTAATAACTGCTTAAATTGTTGAACGTGCTGTTCCATAAGTAGTGTTCTTATTTTAATTTATAACGAAATCACTTAGCCATAGTACCTTTTCATTTTTCATTCAACAAGCACGCTAATATTAAACTTTGTAAACAGATTGATTTATTTATTGTATTAGCTGTGAAATCAAGCAATAGCTACATGCGGTAACAGTTTCGTGATAATTTACCTAAGTAGTAAATTTACTAGGATGTTTTATGACAAAGAAAACTAAACTCAATGACAGCTCAGAAAACGCGGACACACTTAAAGTGAGGTTAGACAAGTGGTTATGGGCAGCTCGATTTTATAAAACGCGCGCAATTGCACGTGAAATGGTACAAGGCGGCAAAGTGCATTATAATGGCCAACGTAGTAAGGCCAGCAAAATAGTAGAAATTGGCGCAGTTATAAAGCTAGCCCAAGGCGTTGATGAAAAAACCATCACAGTATTAAATATACTTGAAAAGCGCCAAAGCGCCCCCATTGCACAGACCATGTATCAAGAATCTGATGCTAGTATTGCTAAGCGTGAAGAAAATAGTATCGCACGCAAAAATAACAGTTTCTTTGCCCCGCATCCGGATAAAAAACCAGATAAAAAGCAAAGACGCGAACTTTTAAAAATGAAATCAAGTTAGGTATAGCCGCTCATGCAACAAGATTTACTTCACCGCTATTTATTTGACAACCTCGATGTTCGTGGCGAACTCGTACAAATAGACAACGCTTACAATGAAATGATTGCGAAACACAATTATCCAGAGCCCGTTAAAGCATTATTAGGTGAGCTGCTTGTTGCAACCTGTTTATTAACAGCAACGTTAAAGTTTGAAGGCGAGATTGCGGTTCAACTACAGGGTGATGGTCCCGTAAAATATGCAGTGATCAATGGTGACGATCAACAAAATATGCGTGGTATAGCGCGATTACAGCATGAAGTGACGGGCTCAACAGTTAAAGAGCTTATTGGCCAAGGCTACATGGTTATCACTATTACTCCCACTCAAGGTGAGCGTTACCAAGGGATAGTACCTTTAGAGCATGATACATTAAGTGAGTGTATAGAAAGTTACTTTGAGCAGTCTGAGCAATTAAAAACGCGCCTTTGGTTTGCAACCGATACTGAAGAAGGCTGCGCCAAAGCATGTGGGCTATTTTTACAAGTGCTACCTGTAGATAAACAAAAATCGATTGAAGATTTTGCTCACTTAGAAGCACTCAGCAATACTATTAAAGATGAGGAGCTACTAGAGCTTGATGCCAATACTATTCTTACGCGCCTTTATCATGAAGATAACCCACGCGTATTTGACCCTCAACCAATTCAATTTAAATGTGGCTGTAATCGCGAAAAAACGATGACAGCTTTAGTTAATGTTGGTCAACAAACGCTTTTGGATGATGTCGAAAAAAATGGTGAGATTAAAATTAGCTGTCATTACTGTTTAAAAGATTATGTATTTAACGAACAAGATATAAAAAGTATATTTAATTAATCTAGCTTTTTAAAACACACTATAAAATAGCCATAATTTTTTATGGCTTTTTTGTGCCCAAAAAATGACACCGGTATCACAAGCTGAGCATTTTTCATGACACCGGTATCATTGAAATTATTCATGTTTTTTCCTTAATTTATATGTTTTTACGGCGTTTATAAGCTCGAATATCCTTAACCCATCTGTTACTATATTTGCAGCTTAAAGGTTACTAAGACCCAGAGCTATCCCGTTCAATCTCACACAATTTAGGTATAAACATGACTTCAAGCGCTACCCGTTTTGTCGATCTAACTGCAGCTGAACTTGTCGAACACGCTATCAGCCGTGGCGAAGGGACTTTAGCCGCCAATGGTGCTTTTGTAGCTAACACTGGTCGTCGTACCGGTCGTTCTCCAAAAGATCGTTTTATTGTTCAAGAATCAAGTACTGAAAATGAAATCCAATGGGGTAACGTAAATCGCCCATTCGATGCAGATAAGTTTGACGCCTTATGGGCACGTGTAGAAGCACATGTGCAAAGCAACGACCACTTTATCTCTCACCTTGAAGTAGGCGCTGATCCAGAGCACTACCTTCCTGTGGTTGTAACAACAGAAACTGCTTGGCACCATATCTTCGCTAAAAACATGTTCATCGAGCCACAGTCATACAACAAAGCAGACTTCCCTCAGTGGCAAGTAATGAATGTACCTTCGTTTGTATGTGATCCTGAACGCGATGGCACTAATAGCGATGGCACAGTTATTATTAACTTTGCACAACGTAAAGTGTTACTTGCTGGTATGCGCTACGCGGGTGAAATGAAAAAATCGATGTTCTCTGTGCAAAACTTCCTACTACCAGCAAAAGGTGTATTACCAATGCACTGTTCTGCTAACGTAGGTGAAGCAGGTGACACCGCATTATTCTTTGGTCTATCTGGTACAGGTAAAACAACCTTATCAGCAGATCCAACTCGCTTCTTAATCGGTGATGATGAGCACGGCTGGGCACCAGGTAGTGTATTTAATATCGAAGGTGGTTGTTACGCTAAATGTATCGACCTTTCTCAGAAAAACGAACCTGTTATCTGGGACGCTATTCGATTCGGCACTATTTTAGAGAACGTGGTACTTGATGAAAACCGTGTTCCTGATTTCAACGATACCAGCCTAACTCAAAATAGCCGTGCAGCTTACCCACTAGAGCACGTTGAAAAACGTAAAGTCGAAAACCGTGCAGGCGAGCCAAAGGCAGTTGTATTTTTAACATGTGATGTAAGTGGTGTACTTCCACCAGTGTCTGTACTAACCGAAGAAGCTGCAGCGTTTCACTTCCTAAGTGGCTACACAGCAAAAGTTGGCTCTACAGAAATTGGCTCTACTAGTGATATTGAATCAACATTCTCAACGTGTTTTGGCGCTCCTTTCTTCCCACGTCCTGCAGGTGTGTACGCAGAGCTTCTAATGAAGCGTGTACGTGAATTCGGCGCTAAAGTTTACCTAGTTAATACTGGGTGGACAGGTGGTCCTTACGGTATTGGTAAGCGCTTTGATATTCCAACAACACGTGCTGTTGTTGATGCAATCGTATCTGGAAAATTAGCCGGTGTTGAAACTCAACACATTGACGTGCTAAATCTAGACGTACCAGTTGCAGTACCAGGCGTAGACAGCAAGCTTCTTAACCCAATCAATACATGGGAAGACAAAGCTAAATATGCAGAATATGCGTCTAAACTAGCTGCTGATTTCACAGAAAATTTTGCTAAATACGACGTATCTGACGAAATTAAAAATGCAGGCCCTAAAGTTTAGTAATCACCTTTAGTCTCATATTTAAAACGCCAACTTTGAGTTGGCGTTTTTGATCCTACCTATTTTACTCTAGCAACGTGGTTTCTTTGCTAATTGCTGATGAGTCACCAATTAGCTAAAGACGTTTTCCCTATGTTTTTATGCATTTCTTAATAAAGACTCACCGAAAGCCTATCAAGCTTTAAAATAGCAGTTGCTGGTTTGTACAAACACAATATTCCACTTCGTATATCTAAAATTAAACGCCATTAAACTATGTTAGAGTTGTACAACTGTGCGTTGTCATCAGCAATGAAACAATGCCGTAGGATAAACCTGTCCAATACTTCACTCTTTACCCTGATAGAGGACATCAAACAACACTAGCTATTACTGGTACTCTCCTATGAACACAAAAAAGCTCTGGTCATTCGAGCCGGGCTTGCTTGTATTTGGAGTCGGTGCGCTACTTTTATAGCGACAAAGCAGAATGTTCTTCTGGGACAGCGTTGATAGCCTTAATAAAGGCATGGAGGTGGCTTTAGGCTGTTATTCTTTTGCTTTTTAACCTAATGCCTTTAACCTTTTACCTTTGTTTTTCACTTTCCTACAGACGTAAAAAAGCCCGACTCTTTCGAATCGGGCTTTCTCTTA
>NZ_BADU01000113.1:0-39430 GCF_000239875.1 Pseudoalteromonas sp. BSi20311
GTTGCTGCCCCTGAATCTGAAAAATAAATAATTGCACCCAAGCCTTTGCTTACTTACCATAGAGGGATATAACTTCTATGTAAAAAAGTGATTTGCCATGCGAGTGCCTCATATTTATCAATCATCTGCGATTGCTGTTAATACCCCTTTAAGCCTTGACGATGATGCTGCAGGGCACATAGGTCGAGTGTTGCGCATGAAAGTGGGCGAACAGGTTTCTATTTTTAACGGTGAAGGCGGAGAATTCCTCAGTGAAATTATTGAGGTAAGTAAAAAGAGCGTGGTTGTTATGCCGCTTGAATTTAACTCTCATGACGTTGAATCACCATTAAAAATTCATTTAGGCCAGTGCGTATCTCGTGGTGATAAAATGGACTTTACCATTCAAAAGTCGGTTGAATTAGGGATCACTGAAATCACCCCTATTTTTAGCCAGCGCTGTGGCGTAAAACTAAGTGGCGACCGCTTAGAAAAAAAACACCAGCAATGGCAAAAAATAGCGATTGCCGCAGCAGAGCAATCTGGGCGCAACTTTGTGCCAACAGTACACTCTCCCGTTGATTTAAAAAGCTGGCTTGAACAGCAAACAGCTGCCATTAAATTAACTTTGCATCCTCGCGCCGAACACAGTATTAAAACCATTACCGTTCCCGATGACGGCGTGCGCTTTTTAGTAGGGCCTGAGGGTGGATTTACTGACGATGAAATAGCACAAACAAAGCAACAAGAATTTGTAGATATTCGCTTAGGCCCGCGGGTACTTCGCACAGAAACAGCAGCGTTAACCGTTTTAAGCGCACTGCAATTACAATTTGGCGATTTAGCTAATTGAAATAACTAAAAGCACCCACATATCAAGATTACAGTTGTAAAAAACACATAAACTAAGGCACAGCGCATGGCAATTAAGTTAGGCATTATTTCAGATCCTATTAGTGGATTTAATATTAAAAAAGACACCGGTTTTGCAATGATGATGCAAGCGCAAACCCGTGGCTACGAAATTTACTACATGGAAATGGATGATTTATCGCTGCGTCAAGGCAATGCCTACGCTACTGCAGCCAAAGCACAGGTTTTTGATAACGCAGAAAAGTGGTACCAACTTGAAGAAAAAACCACCATTGCACTGGCTGACTTAGACGTTATTTTAATGCGTAAAGATCCGCCTTTTGATACTGAATATATTTACGCAACCTATATTTTAGAACGTGCTGAGCAAGCGGGTACTTTAGTTATTAATAAGCCACAGAGCTTGCGTGACGCCAATGAAAAACTATTTACCGCTTGGTTTAGTGAGCATACACCTGATACGTTAGTTACGCGCAGCCAAAAGCAAATCCGTGAATTTTTAGCCGAGCACAAAGATATTATTTTAAAACCACTGGATGGTATGGGTGGTGCTTCTATTTTTAGAGTAAAAGCAGATGATGCCAATATTGGCGTAATATGCGAAACCTTAACTGAGCATGGCAGTCGCTTTGCGATGGCGCAAAATTACATTGAAGAGATCACTCAAGGTGACAAGCGCGTATTGGTTGTTGATGGTGAAGTTATTCCTTATTGTTTAGCGCGTATCCCACAAAACGGCGAAACGCGCGGTAACTTAGCCGCCGGCGGACGTGGTGAAGCACGCCCAATTAGTGAGTCAGATCTTAAAATTGCTCAAGCAGTTGCCCCTACATTGAAAGAAAAAGGCTTAATATTTGTTGGTTTAGATATTATTGGCGATAAGTTAACTGAAATTAACGTAACAGCCCCAACCTGTGTTAAAGAAATTGAGGCCGCTTACGATATTTCTATTACTGGCATTTTATTTGACGCTATAGAGAGAAAACTTAGTAAATAATATTAAAGCCATACCAAACTTTGAGCGGTGGCGCTTCTATAATCACCGCTTAAAGTTGAATAAATTTTTAGTGTTAAAACATGGGACTATGCCATACTCAAGATTCAATAACTAAAAGGGTAAAAATTATGCAGTCATTAGAAAATCACTTTTTAATCGCAATGCCATCAATGCAAGACCCTTTTTTTAAACGTGCTGTCACTTATATTTGTGAACACAATGAAGAAGGCGCTATGGGACTTGTTATCAATCAACCGATTGATGTTACCGTAGGTGAATTACTCGATAAGATTGATATTGACAACGATAAGTCTCAACATGCTGCGCAAGTCACAGTGTATGCTGGTGGGCCAGTTAAAACTGATCGTGGTTTTGTGCTACATTCACCAAAACCTGGGTACTCGGCAAGCCAAAAGCTGAGCAGTGATATTATGATCACCACCTCAAAAGATGTGTTAGCCACGTTAACTACCGCCCAAGCACCCGAACAATTTATAATTACCTTAGGTTACTCTGGTTGGGAGCAAGGCCAATTAGAGCAAGAACTACTTGATAATAGTTGGCTGATTATAAAAGCCGACCCTAAAATAATTTTTGATACTCCCGTAGAAAAACGCTGGGAAATGGCAGTTTCTATGCTTGGTTTTGATATTGGCCAACTAAGCCCAGAAGCTGGACATGCTTAGGGTCTGTTGACCTTTGCGGATTAAAATTTGTTCAAACTAGGGGCGGTTTAATCGCGGCGCGAAGTTTGTAACCTAGTGGGCTAAGTAAAAACAGACCCTAATAACATAAAAGATAAACATGACTAAAAAAACTCTAAAACCGCAGGGTGAACGCACTGTAATGGGATTTGACTTTGGTACTAAGAGTATTGGTATTGCAATTGGTCAAGAATTGACAGGCAGCGCCACCAGCTTAAAAGCGGTGAAAGCTCAAGATGGCATCCCTAATTGGGATGACATTGCTGTGCAGGTAAAAGAGTGGCAACCTGATTTAATGGTGGTTGGCCTACCGCTTAATATGGATGGCACCTCACAAGAGGTTACATTTAAAGCCAAAAAGTTCGCCAACCGTTTGCATAACCATTACGGTATTGCGGTTCATACTCAAGATGAGCGCCTCACGACCGCTGATGCTAAAGCACGATTGTTTGAACGTGGCGGTTATAAAAACTTAGGTAAAGGCAACGTAGATAATATGTCTGCGGTGATCATTTTAGAGAGTTTTTTTGAAGCCAGTTATGGTGAATAAATTGATTTAACAAAAAAAGCGCCTTGGGCGCTTTTTTTATGCGTGGATTTACACTAGGGGCAATTTAATCGCTGAGCGAGCTTTGCAGCCTAGTGGGCTCGATAACTGCTCCTGCTTTATTCTACTGGCTTACATCCAGTAAGAATAAGTAAAAACCGAGCAAAGCTTGCGCCCTGCTCACGCCCCTTTACTACATCCATGTAGGCAAAAAATCAGGTCATATTACCTTTATCATCAAGGCCATCAATGGTTACACCTTGTAAAAAGCCTGCTCCCTGCTGCTCGTTATTACGCAGTTTTATCATTAAGCGTAAATCATTTGGTGAGTCTGCATGATGCAGTGCATCGGCATAGTTAATCCGTTGCTGTCTATATAGCTCAAATAAAGCTTGGTCGAAGGTCTGCATGCCCACTTCAGTTGATTTGGCCATGGTTTCTTTAATGCCACCAATATTGCCGTTTTTAATCAGCTCACTCACCATTGGCGTATTCAATAACACCTCAATAGCTGCAACGCGCCCTTCACCGTCAGAGGTCGGGATCAGCTGCTGGGCAATAATAGCGCGTAAGTTTAATGCTAAGTCATATTTAAGCTTGTCGTGCTTTTCTTTTGGCACTAAGTGCATAATACGGTCAATCGCTTGGTTAGCATTATTAGCGTGCAAAGTGGCAACACATAAGTGACCAGTTTCGGCAAAGCTTAACGCATATTCCATGGTTTCTTGCGAACGAATCTCACCAATTAAAATAACATCTGGCGCTTGGCGTAAAGAGCTTTTTAGTGCTGACTCAAAGCTTTCTGTATCTAAGCCCACTTCACGTTGGGTAATAATACTTTTTTGGTGCTCATGCACAAATTCGATTGGATCTTCTATGGTTAGAATATGCCCGCGCTGATGGCGATTTCTATAACCAACCAGTGCCGCCAGTGATGTTGATTTACCGGTTCCCGTACCACCTACAAATAATACCAGGCCTCGCTTTGACATAATGACATCGGTTAGTGCCGAGGGTAACCCCAGCTCTTTTACATCGGGTATTTTGGTCACAATCCGGCGAATAACCATCCCCGCTCTATCACGTTGCCAAAATGCCGAAATACGAAAGCGCCCTTCGCTGGTCGCAATCGCAAAGTTACACTCTTTAGTGTTATGAAACTCAGCTTTTTGTTTTTCACTCATTGCCGACTCAACCAACGCCAGCGCTTGCTCATCGGTTAGTTTGTCATCATTAAGAGGGGTGAGCTCGCCATTAATTTTGGCGCTAATAGGCAGTTGGCTTGATACAAATAGATCAGAGCCTTTTTTGTCGATCATTATTTGTAAAAAATGATTCAAAGATAAAGTCATAATAATTCCTTAAGCGCTAAACTGCGTCTTATCTTGCGCTTTTGCATGCGCCGCAATATGAGTGATGATGCCACGGTTAACAAGGTTTGTTAAACATTGATCCATAGTTTGCATGCCCTGCGACGCACCGGTTTGAATTGATGAGTACATTTGAGCAATTTTATCTTCACGAATTAAGTTACGAATAGCAGGCGTTGCCAACATGATTTCGTGTGCAGCCACTCGCCCTCCACCGACCTTCTTGATCAGTGTTTGTGAGATAACCGCACGCAATGATTCTGAGAGCATAGAGCGGATCATGTCTTTTTCTTCACCTGGGAATACGTCAATGATACGGTCAATGGTTTTAGGTGCCGAGGTGGTATGCAAAGTGCCAAACACTAAGTGACCAGTTTCAGCGGCAGTCATAGCAAGGCGAATAGTTTCTAAATCTCGTAATTCACCGACCAAAATAACATCGGGATCTTCACGCAACGCACTTCGCAGGGCGTTAGAAAAACTATGTGTATCGCGGTGAACTTCACGCTGGTTAATTAAGCTGAGTTTATTGTCGTGCACAAATTCGATAGGATCTTCAATGGTCAGTACATGATGATGTTTAGTTTGATTTATATAATCAACCATGGCTGCAAGTGTAGTCGACTTACCTGAACCCGTAGGACCCGTGACTAATACCAGACCTCGTGGATTATCTGAAATTTGTTTGAATATTTCCGGCGCGCCCAAATCTTCAAGTGTCAGTACGTCACTAGGTATGGTACGGAATACGGCAGCAGGACCACGATTAGAGTTAAAGGCATTTACACGAAAACGTGCTAAGTTAGGGACTTCAAAAGAAAAATCCACTTCGAGATTTTGCTCATAGTCCTTACGCTGGTTATCGTTCATAATGTCATAAACCAGACTGCTGACTTCTTTATCTCCAAGTGCTGGTATATTAATACGTCGCACATCACCATCAACACGTATCATAGGTGACACCCCTGATGATAAGTGCAAATCTGATGCTTTATGTTGCACACTAAATGCCAATAATTCGGTGATATCCATTTATGACTCCACAACTAACTGATAAATATATGGTTACAATAGCAGAACGACTCACATCCGCCTACGCTAGAATTGCAGAGGCAGCGCAAAATGCGCAGCGTAACAGTAACGACATTACGTTACTTGCAGTATCTAAAACCAAACCCGTCTCTGATATTATGGCAGCTTATGAGCAAGGGCAACGCCAATTTGGTGAATCTTATGTTCAAGAAGCTGTAGATAAAATAGCGCAACTAGGCACATTTAGCGATATTGTTTGGCATTTCATTGGCCCCATTCAGTCAAATAAGAGCGCCTTAGTGGCTAACCACTTTGACTGGGTGCAAAGTGTTGATAGGCTCAAAATAGCAAAACGCTTAAATGCTCAGCGTCCGCAGGAACTACCCGCACTTAATGTGCTAATACAAGTTAATATTAGCGCAGAAGAAGCAAAGTCGGGCTGTGCAGTAGAAGAAATTGACCAATTAGCACAATTTATAAGTCAATGCTCGCAATTAAAACTGCGCGGACTAATGGCTATTCCTGCAAAAAGTGACGATGAAAACACGCAAACTCAATATTTTGAGCAATTACAAACTTGCTTTGATAAACTACAGACCCAATATCCTCATATAGATACGTTGTCGATGGGGATGAGTAACGATGTAGAAGCTGCCATAGCGGCAGGTTCAACCATGGTGAGGATCGGCACAGATATTTTTGGAACACGAACTTAAAAGGTGATAACAGACATATGTCAGATAAAAAAATCGCATTTATAGGCACAGGTAATATGAGCTACGCCATCATTGGTGGCATGGTAAAAAACGGCTTTAACGCAAACAATATTATTGCGACTAACCGCAACCAAGAAAAACTAGCTAAGGTAGCCGCGGATTTCAAAGTGCAAACCACCAGTGACAATAACGAAGCTATGCGCGATGCAGATGTCATTGTTCTGTCTGTTAAACCACAAATGATGGGCGACTTATGCCAATCATTTCAAGATTCAGGCATCGACTTTAGTGATAAATTATTTATCTCAGTTGCTGCGGGCCTAACCGTTAAACGCTTACGTGAAATGCTTGGCCAAGATGTGAAAATGGTGCGTTGTATGCCAAATACACCGTCGTTACTTGGCCGTGGCGTATCGGGCTTGTATGGCGCTGGCGAAACGCAAAGCGAACATGAATTTGTACAACAAGTATTTGAGTGTACCGGCATTGTTGTATGGGTAGAGCAAGAGTCACAAATAAATGACGTGATTGCTGTTACCGGCTCTTCGCCAGCTTACTTTTTCTTATTTATGGAAGCGATTGAAGAAAAAGCGAAAGCATTGGGCTTTAATGATGAAGACGCGCGTCGCTTAGTACAGCAAACAGCGCTAGGCGCAGCTGAAATGGCACTTAGCCAACCAGATATTAGCATTTCGCAACTGCGCGCTAATGTAACCTCAAAAGGTGGCACCACGCATGCAGCTGTTGAGCATTTAAAAGCGCAAGGCTTAACCCAAACTGTGGGTGATGCAATGGATGCGTGTATTGCGCGCGCAGTGCAAATGGAACAAGAACTTTAAAACCATTTTTTATTGAAGGTTATACTATGAATGCCATGCAATTTTTAATTAGCACCTTGTTTGATCTATTCTTGATGGTGGTACTACTGCGTTTTTGGCTACAGTGGGCAAAAGCCGACTTTTACAACCCAATGAGCCAATTTGTGGTCAAAGCCACTTCGTTTGCAGTTAATCCACTGCGAAAAATCATTCCAGGGCTAGGCGGGCTTGATTTAGCCTCTTTGTTACTGGCATTTATAGTAGCGGCTGCAAAAATAAGTACATTAATGTGGCTCATTTATAGCTCTTGGGCTATTCAACCTGTACTTATACAGGCGCTAATAACTGTTTTAAAAGAAGGTTTAAACTTAGTTTTTTGGGTGTTAATCATTCGCGCTATTTTAAGCTGGGTAAGCCAAGGCTATAACCCAATTGAAGCGGTATTCCATCAGCTAACTGAGCCAATGTTAAAGCCAATCCGTAAAATTTTACCGCCATTGGGGGGATTAGATTTATCGGTATTGGTACTGATTATCGGCATTCAGTTTTTACAAATGCTGCTAATGGACCTTTTAGCTTAAGCATAACGTAATATAAAAGAGGCCTAGCGCCTCTTTTTTACATATTCAGGAGTTAACCATGCAACATTTAATCAAGTTTTGTTTTATTGCTTGTCTCGCTTTAGCATTTAATGCACACAGCGCTCAAGAACAAGGCGCCCAATACAAAGAACTAGGCCCTTGGCAAGTTCATTACATAGCCTTTCCATCAACGTTTATTCAACCGCAAATAGCTAAAGCTTATGACCTTGAGCGTAGTGGCTATAAAGGCATTGTTAATATTTCCATCTTAAAAAATGATACTGATAAAACAGCGCAAAAAGCGACATTACAAGGCACCGCTAGAAATTTATTAGGCAATAAACAAAGCCTCAACTTTAAAGAAGTGGTTGAAGGCGATTCTGTTTATTACCTAGCACAAGTAGATTACACCAACGAAGAAATTTTACGTTTTGAAATTGAAATCCAACAAGGTAACCAGTTCCAAACATTAAAGTTTCAGCAAAAATTTTACGTAGATTAAATATGACCAACACCTTAGTACTTGCAACCGGCAATCCCGGCAAAGTAAATGAGCTGGCTAATATGCTCAGCTCGCTTAACATTAACGTAGTACCACAAAGCGACTTTAACGTGAGCGAAGTGGCCGAAACAGGCACCACGTTTGTAGAAAACGCGATAATTAAGGCGCGTCATGCAGCTAAAATAACTGGATTACCGGCTATTGCTGATGATTCGGGATTAGAAGTTGATAGCTTAAATGGCGCACCCGGCGTTTACTCTGCCCGCTTTGCAGGTGAGGCCGCAAGTGATCAAGATAATATCGATAAATTACTGGCTGATTTAGGCGATAACCCTAACCGCCGTGCTCGTTTTTGGTGTGTATTGGTACTGATGCGTCACGCCGACGACCCTACCCCACTTATTTGCAGTGCTAGCTGGGAGGGCGAAATAACCCTTAGCCAACACGGTGAAGGTGGCTTTGGCTACGATCCTATCTTTTTTGTGCCATCAGCAAAGTGCACCAGTGCAGAGCTTACAAAAGAGCAGAAGAATGCGCTAAGCCACCGTGGACAAGCACTTAATAAATTACTACAAGAGTTACAACACAAAGGCGGCCTGTGAACCTTCCTCCACTGAGTTTATATGTGCACGTGCCTTGGTGCGTGCAAAAATGCCCTTACTGCGACTTTAATAGCCACGGGCAAAAAGGTGACATCCCTGAAGCTGAATATGTACAGCACTTAATTGATGATTTAAAAGCGGATTTACACTTAGTACAAGGGCGTAAGATTCACAGTATCTTTATTGGCGGCGGCACGCCAAGCCTATTAACCGGCGCGGCATATACCCGTTTACTCAATGAAGTAGATAACCTAATTGGTTTAAGTGATAACTGTGAAATAACCCTTGAAGCAAACCCGGGCACAGTCGAAACTGGCCGTTTCAAAGATTATGTAAAAGCAGGAATTAACCGTATCTCTATTGGCGTGCAAAGCATGCAAAATGATAAGTTAAAAGCCTTAGGCCGAATTCATGGTGCCGATGAAGCCAGTTATGCAGCACAACAAGCTACTGAAGCAGGGTTGAATAGCTTTAACCTTGATTTAATGCATGGCTTACCAGGGCAATCTCTCGATGACGCACTAAGTGATTTAAAACAAATTATTGCCCTGAGCCCACCACATATTTCTTGGTATCAGCTCACCATTGAGCCTAATACGCAATTTGCTTCAAAACCGCCCACGTTGCCGCAAGATGAAACCTTGTGGGATATTCAAGAACAAGGCCAAGCATTATTAGCACAAGCAGGCTATCAGCAATACGAAATATCAGGATATGCAAAACCGGGCTTTCAATGCCAACATAACTTGAATTATTGGCGGTTTGGCGATTATCTTGGTATTGGCTGTGGCGCCCATGGTAAGGTTACTGATGCGAAAACAGGGGTGATAACACGCACTGAAAAGGTTAAACACCCACGGGGCTACATGGACATTATTAAGCCCTACTTGTACAAAAGCTGGCAAGTAGAACAAGACGACTTAGCGTTTGAATTTTTTATGAATCGCTTTCGTTTAACAGAGCCATGCCCGATTGAAGACTACAGTGCACTGACTAATCAGCCATTACAAAGCCAACAAGCGGCTTTGAATAAAGCCATTAACACAGGTTTATTAATAGAAAAAGACGGCCATTGGCAAGTAAGCCTTAAAGGCCATCGCTTTTTAAATGACCTGCTAGAATTGTTCGTATAACGCTTTTGGCGTTATACGCATGTAAAGTAAACACATAAAAAATTAAAATACCCTAATGGGTTTCTAACAACAAAAGGGAAACGAATGCGTAAACTTACTCTAATTGCTGCCACGGTAAGCGTGGCACTGCTTGCCGGTTGCCAACAAGCAACACAACAATCAACGCCTGCACCGGCGGTTCAAGCTCAACCTGTACAAAGTGAAATTGATAAAGCGAATGCTTTTTTTGAAGACACTTTTAATCGTGATGTAATGAGCAGCCCAGTTTATCAAACCTATATGGGCATCAAAAAAGATTACGATAAATGGGATGACAACAGCGAAGAAAAAGCGCTAAAAGACTTGGCACAAACTAAAGCCGATTTGGTTACGCTCAACAGCATTGACCGTGCGCAATTAGATGCAGCTACTCAAGTAAGTTATGATTTAAAAAAACAAGATTTAGAAGCCAGCATTGCTGATTTTAAATGGCGTTACCATAACTACCCAGTAAACCAAATGTTTGGTACACATTCTATGGTGCCGGCTTTTTTAATTAACCAGCATCAAATTAGCAACGTAAAAGAAGCCAACGATTACATTGCCCGTTTAAATGGGGTACCGGGTGTATTCGATCAACTTATTACCGGCTTAGAAATTCGCGCCGATAAAAACATTATTGCACCTAAATTTGTATTTCCACACGTGATTGATTCAAGCAAAAACATCATTAAAGGTGCGCCGTTTGAACAAGGTGAAGATTCTACGCTATTAGCTGACTTTAAACGTAAAGTAAATGCATTAGAAATCGACCAAGCTGAAAAAGATGCACTTATTAGTAAAGCGACTGATGCATTAAAAACAGCAGTTAAACCTGCTTACTCTAAGTTAATTAACTACATTGCACAGCTAGAAAAGCGTGCTGATGACCGTGACGGTGCTTGGAAATTCCCTGATGGCGAAGCGTTTTACAATAACGCGCTTAAACGCACTACCACGACAGACCTTACAGCAAAAGAAATTCATGCCATTGGCCTTGCCGAAGTGTCACGTATTCATGATGAAATGCGTGCCATCAAAGATAAAGTTGGCTTTGAGGGCGACTTAAACGCTTTTATGCAGTTTATGAAAACCGACAAACAATTTTACCTTGCTAATACTGAAGCGGGTAAAGCGCAGTACCTAAGTGAAGCTAAAGGCTTAATTGATAACATGAAAACACGCTTAGATGAGCTGTTTATTGTAAAACCAAAAGCCGACATGATAGTAAAACGTGTTGAAGCTTTCCGTGAAAAAGCGGCAGGTAAAGCGTTTTATCAACAACCTGCGCCAGATGGTTCTCGCCCAGGTATTTACTACGCCAACCTCTATGACATGGAAGCAATGCCAACTTACCAAATGGAAGCTCTCGCTTACCATGAGGGTATTCCGGGTCATCACATGCAAATTGCTATTTCACAAGAGCTGGAAGGCGTGCCTAAGTTCCGTAAGTTTGGTGGTTACACAGCCTACATTGAAGGTTGGGGTTTATACTCAGAGTTACTACCAAAAGAAATGGGCCTTTATGAAGACCCGTATTCAGATTTTGGTCGTTTAGCTATGGAGTTATGGCGTGCCTGTCGTCTAGTGGTTGATACCGGTATTCACGCAATGAAGTGGACTCGCCAAGAAGGTATTGATTACTACGTTAACAACACTCCTAACGCCACTTCTGACGGTGTAAAAATGGTTGAGCGTCATATTGTAATGCCATCACAAGCAACGGCTTACAAAGTGGGTATGCTGAAAATTTTAGAACTACGTGAAGCGGCTAAAAAGCAGCTTGGCGACAAGTTTGATATTCGTCAATTCCACGACGTAGTACTTAAAAATGGCCCTGTACCATTAAACGTACTAGAAAACTTTGTTGATGAGTGGGTTGCTAGCAAACAAGCTTAATTATCTAGGGTCTGTTGACCTTTCAAGGTTAAATTTGCAGCAGTCTGTTTGGTATTTAGGCAAGGCAGAGCCTATGTGGTGTGGTTATTCCCCATAAATAGGCGATAACGCAGCATCAATGCCAAACAGGCGCTGCCCGGAGGGTTCTGCCTAGGGGCGATTTACTCTTTGTTGCCTACATGGATGTAGGTAAGGGGCGTGAGCAGGACGCGGAAGCTTTGCTCGGCTTTGACTTAGCCCACTAGGTTACAAACCTCGCGCCGCGATTAAACCGCCCCTAGTTTGAACAAATTTTAATCCACAAAGGTAAACAGACCCTAGTAACTACTTAAACATATAAAAGGTCGCAATTGCGGCCTTTTGTTTTATAAAGCAAAAAATTAAGCTAGGATAAAGTAGGTATTCAAGGAGAACAGAATGGATCTAAGCATACAGCTACTCAATGCGCGTATTAAACAACAACAGTTTGATGAGCTTGATAACGACTTTAAAAAGCTCACTGACGCTCAAAAAGTGATGCAGCTTAATTACCTGTTTGAAAGCGCGTTACGCATGAGTATTAAATACGATTTTATGCAAAATATTGCCGTGCGAATTTTAGCGAGCAATACGCCACCAACGCCGTTTATTGAACAGCTAACCAGTTTAGATGCACTGAGCTTTTTTACTCCTGCGCTTAAATTAAATAAAGGCTTTATTAGTACAGATAGCCATGGCAATAACGTGTTACATAATGTGTTCAAGCACGCAGCGCCGAGTCAATTGCCTTTTAACTATGTTCGCTCGTTAATGTTATTTGAATCTAATGAAGAGTTACTGCATGCATTGGCGCAAACCGATCAGCACGGGCTGACTCCGGTGGCCAGCTATATCGTTTATGCACATAAGCCCAACATACCGGTAAAACATGAGTTTTCAGCCTTACTGGCATTAATGGAAATAGAACAAAAACAAAATCCTACAGCAAAATTACAATTGCTTGAGGCATTAAAAAACGCCCCTCCAAGCGAAATTACCTTGCTGTTAAGCGCCGCATATTTACAGCGCTCTACTGAACAAGTAGCGGCACTAATCTGATAAGTAATATTCTACGCTGGTAACCACGCGTACATTTTTAATTTGCGGTGTGTTTGAATCCCGATCGCTAATACTAAACTGCCCTTGGCGTGCGGTTTTAATTTTACCTAAAAGGGAGTTTGAATCTTTCGCGAATTTATTTGCTACTTCACGGGCTTTTTCTGTGGCCTCTTGCACCATGGCAGGTTTTATATCGTTAAGCCCAGTAAAAATATATTCAATACGAGTTTGATAGTTATCTTGGACTATGGCTATATTTTGCTTAGCTAACTGACTCACTTTACTCAGTGCGTTTTTAACTTTATCAGGGGCATTAGAGTAAACAATAATATTTGAGCTAATAACATATCTAAACTTTTGATTGTCGTTCGCGTATTCACGCGCTTGCTTATCAATAATAGATTGAGTGCCTGTCGATATTTCCTCATCGTCAAAGCCATGTAGCTTTAAAAAGGCAATTACGGCATCGTTTTTTTGCTCAACTCGCTCAACAAGCTTTTCAAGGTTGTTATCGGCGTCATTAAACTGCAGCGGCCAAATAACAGTATCAGCGACCACTTCACGCTCTGCTAAGCCTTTTACCTGAACAGTGCGCTCCATGCCTTTAATATCAAGTGCGGCTCCTTTGATGATAAAGCCCAATGCAATTAAGCCGACGCTTAAACAAACTGCTGCCATAACAACGGTTACATTCGATATTTTATTCACTTCACTCTCCTTGACTAGGGTCTGTTGACCTTTGCGGATTAAAATTGTTCAAACTAGGAGCGGTTTAATCGCGGCGCGAGTTTTGTAACCTAGTGGGCTAAGTAAAAACCGAGCAAAGCTTCCGCGTCCTGCTCACGCCCCTTACCTACATCCATGTAGGCAACAAAGAGTAAATCGCTCCTAGGCAGAACCCTTCGGGCAGCGCCTGTTTGGCATTGATGCTGCGTTATCGCCTATTTATGGGGAATAACCACACCACATAGGCTCTGCCTTGCCTAAACACCAAACAGACTGCTGCAAATTTAACCTTGGAAGGTCAACAGACCCTAATATCAATAATAAGCATGTTCACGCTCGAAAAAACACAATAAACAGGTTACATTGAGACAGTACAGAACGCAAAACTTAATCAGCCAAGG
This sequence comes from Pseudoalteromonas sp. BSi20311, assembly GCF_000239875.1. Lineage (NCBI taxonomy): Bacteria > Pseudomonadati > Pseudomonadota > Gammaproteobacteria > Alteromonadales > Pseudoalteromonadaceae > Pseudoalteromonas > Pseudoalteromonas sp. BSi20311. The sequence continues at coordinate 13,976 of NZ_BADU01000113.1, forward strand.
AAACGCAATGAGTCTAAAACGTATTAACCAGTTTTTTAACCCAAGCTCTGTCGCTGTTATTGGGGCATCAAACACCGCCACTCGCGCGGGTAATGTGGTAATGCGTAACTTACTGCAAGGTGGCTTTAAAGGGCCTATTATGCCCGTTACCCCAAATCATACAGCGGTACACGGCGTATTGGCTTACCCCAGTATTGAAGCCTTACCTAAAGTGCCTGATTTAGCCGTTATCTGTACCAATAAAAACACCTTAATGAAAATTATTGAGCAGCTAGGTACGCTTGGCTGTCATAGTGCCATTATTATTGCGGATGGCTTAACCACAGTTCAAAAAAAGGCACTCAAAGAGAGCGCAGCTAAGCATAAAGTCACCCTGCTTGGCTCAAATTGCTTAGGGTTACTTATTCCGCATATAGGCTTAAATGCAAGCTTTTCTCATACTGTTGCCACGCCAGGTAAACTGGCTTTTGTATCGCAATCTGCAGCAGTTTGCTCAACTATTCTTGATTGGGCAAAAAATAAAGAAATTGGCTTTTCATACTTTGTATCTATGGGGGATTGTTTAGATATTGAGTTTGACGAAATACTCGACTTTTTAGGTCGTGATGCTAAAACCAAAGCCATCTTACTGTACATCGATAATATTGATGATATCCGCAGCTTTATTTCTGCCGCTCGAGCAGCCGCATTTTCTAAACCTGTTATTGCTATTAAAACTGGCAGAACCAGCGCAGGGGCTCTCGCCGCTGAAATACACACCGGCGGAAAACAAAGCTCAGATGCGGTATATGATGCCATGTTTCAACGTGCGGGTATGCTAAGAGTAAACGACTTACGTGAGCTCTTTGCCGCCACCCAAACCTTGGCCATGCATCCTAAGTTACTGCAAGTAGAGCAACTTACCATATTAACCAATGGTGGCGGCCCTGGAGTGATGGCCGTTGATGAACTCATTCAAAGCTCAGGAAAACTTGCTCAGCTCAGTGATGAAACTCGCGAAGCACTTAATAAAGTGATCCCGCATTCAGACACCGCTGCCAATCCGGTCGATATATTTGGCGATTCTGCGCCAGTTCGTTATAAGCATGCGTTGGAAATATTACTAAATGCTAAAGAAGTTAAAAACTTACTGATCATCCACACTCCATCGGCTTTGGCCCCAAGTGAAAATTACGCTCAGGTTATTGTTGAGGCGCTAAATAAATTACCGAAAATGGCACGCCCGTATGTAATTACTAATTTTATGGGTGAAGATGCCGCTTTTGCTGCAAGACGCATCTGCGCCAATAATGCCATCCCTACCTATCGTACCCCAGAAGGGGCGGTAGGCGCCTTTATGCACTTAGTAAGCTACCGTCGTAATCAAAAGCATTTAACTCAAACGCCAGAATCAAATACTGACGATGCAACTATTAATAAAGTAGCAGCGAAAGCGACTATAAAAGAGTTTTTAAATGATGAACAACATTACTTATCAACCCATCAAGCAAGTCATATTTTAAGTAGTTACGGCATTGACTGTATTCAAACTGAAGTTGCCTACACTCCAACCGAAGCCAAAGAGCAAGCAATAGAGCTGGGCTTTCCGGTGGCATTGAAATTGATTAGCCCCAGTATTCCCTCTAAGTCTGAAGTCGGCGGTGTCGTACTAAACCTCAATGATGCGCAAGAGGTAGAGCAAACCGCATTTGCCATGCTGTTACGAATAAAGAACACCTACCCTGATGCCATAATTGATGGTTTTTCGTTACAAAAAATGGCACCTCGAGCGGGAGCTAACGAGCTGCGTATAGCCATTAAAACAGAGCCTAATTTTGGGCCGGTTATTTTATTAGGTGAAGCCGGTACAGGGCTTGAATATGCACAAGCCGCAGTCGCTTTGCCACCACTGAATATGAACCTAGCTAAATATTTAATTGCCGCCGCCCATGATAAAGGCGTACTTAAAGATCGTGTTCTGCCAGAAAAAGTAGATAAATATCGCTTGTGTTCACTACTAACTCGAATTTCTCAATTGGTCGTAGATCAACCGGATATCACCTCGTTAGAGCTAAATCCTATTCTAGCTAGTAATGGCCAGTTTTTAGTACTTGATGCCACCATGAATTTGAATCAGTATCAGGCTCAAGCACATCGAAAACGTTTATCTATTCGTCCTTACCCTATTGAGCTGGTTGAACAAGTCACTTTAAAAAATAATACCTTAGCAACGCTCAGACCAATCAAACCTGAAGATGAGCAAGCACATCAAGCGTTTGACCAGTCATTAACCAAAGAAGATAGGTATAAACGCTTTTTTGGTGAGTTACCACAATTTAACCACGATCAACTCGCGAAAATGACGCAAATTGATTACGACCGCGAAATGGCGTTTATTGTTACCCAAACACAAGACGAGCAACAGCACACCCTAGGGGTTTCACGAGTGATTATGGACCCAGATAACTTACAAGCAGAGTTTGCTATTGTAGTACGTTCTGATTGCCAAGGGCTTGGACTAGGGCGTATTTTAATGAATGCAGCAATTTCTCATTGTAAGCGCCAAGGGGTAAAAACCGTTGAGGGGATCACCCTACCTGAAAACACTGGCATGATTGAGCTGGCTCGTAAACTCGGATTTAAAATTAGTCGTGATTTTGAAGAAGGCAGTATCAATATGTTACTCACATTATAATAATTATTATGCAGAAACTTAGACAAACCATCAACCAAGTATTTGAGTCTTCAGGTAAGTACCAACGGGCCGGTCACTTTTTAGATGCCCTACTAATCACTATTATTATGATAAATGTGGTGGCCATCGTACTCGAATCAGTGCACAGCATTGCCACTGAGTACTACAACGAATTTTTAATGTTAGAGCTGGTATCGGTTGCCATATTTAGTGCTGAATACCTAATACGTGCTTGGACCTGTGTAGATAGAGTAAAATACGCCTCTATGGATTGCTCCAATACACAAAAGCGGATCCGCTATATTTTATCACCACTGGCTATCATCGATTTAATCGCCATTTTGCCAAGCTTGTTAATGTTTTTCTTTGCTTTAGACTTACGTTTTTTACGCGTACTACGTTTATTAAGAGTATTTAAGCTCACTCGTTATTCACGGGCAATGCAGCTGTTATTACAGGCATTTATTGATGAATCAAGTTCATTGTTGGCTGCATTTTTTATTATGGCAGTAGTACTTATTTTAGCTTCATGCGGTATTTATTTATTAGAACATGACATTCAACCAGACAAGTTTGGCTCAATTCCGGCCGCAATGTGGTGGGCAATGGCAACACTTACGACTGTAGGCTATGGTGATGTTGTGCCAATAACACCCATTGGTAAGCTGTTTGGTGGTGTCATCACTCTAGTCAGCATGGGCATGGTGGCTATACCCACTGGTTTATTAGCATCGAGCTTTTCAGAGCAAGTTCGTAAACGTCGTCAGTTATTTGAAGATGCCACCCATGAGCAAATAACCGATGGTAAACTCTCCGACGAGCAATTACATCACCTTGAAGATCTTCGCTACAAACTTGGATTAAGTAAGTTAGAGGCTAATAAAGCGATAAAAGCGGAGCTTAATAAACGCAGCTCACACTTGTTTTGTCGCCATTGTGGTAAGCGCCCTTAATAAAACAATGTAATAAACGGCGCTTTAAGCTTGTGAGAATACAGGGTGCCAATCGCGCTCAATGAGCTCAAGTACTTGCTCTTTAGGCACAGCTTTACTAAATAAGTAACCTTGGAAGTAGCTGCAACCTTGAGCTTTTAAGAAAGCCAATTGATGTGCGCTTTCAACCCCCTCAGCAATACACTCTTTACCTAAACTGCTGGCTAAAGTAAGAGTGGATTGAATAATCGCTTCATTATCCGAATCAATACCAATATCTTGCACAAAGCTACGATCAATTTTTAATACATCGATGGGGAAGCGTTTTAAATACGTTAATGAAGCATAACCTGTTCCAAAGTCATCCATGTATAGCTTACATCCGAGCTGCTTTAGTGCATCCATATTTTTAAGTGCATAGTCTGAGTCTCGCATTAAAATAGACTCTGTTATTTCAAACACAATAGCCTCGGGCGGCAGCGCTGCATTATTTAGTGCTTGGCGAATTTCAGGTATAAGCTCAGCAAACTCAAAATCAAGTGCCGATAAATTAATTGATAAATATAAATCGGGATTCACCTTGCGCCAACGCACCAACTGTACAAGTGCTCTTTTAAATGTTTGCAGCATAATTTTGGTAATTAAACCAATATTTTCAGCCACATTTGCAAACTCTTGAGTACTGGCTAGTTGATTCTCAGGCCAGCGTAGTAATACCTCAAAGCCCTCAGTTTTTTGTGTAGATTTACTAATTATAGGTTGATAATAATTACAAAACTCGTGCTCGTGATACGCTTTGATCAATTGCGACTCTAAATGCAGGGCTCTTTCAACTCTTTGATTCATTTCTTGTTTGTAAAACTTGTAACACCCTTCTAAACCATCTTTAGCATAATAGAGTGCCACATTTGATGCTTTTAACAGCGCCTTGTAATGCGCAGCATCATCAGGGAAAAGCGCCACACCAATACTAAGGTGCACATTTACATTTTGGTTATTCATAGCAATGTCTTTACTCACGCAATCCATAAGCTTGGTGCATATAAGTAATACTTCTTCTATTTGCTGAATGTCTTCAACTAAAATAACAAATTCATCACCACCTAAACGCGCTATGCTATCACAGGGGCGTAATGCTGTTTTTAAGCGGTTTGCCACCAGCTTAATGATCTCATCAGCGCTTTCTGTACCAAATGAGTCGTTAAAGTATTTAAAGCGTTTTATATTTACATGTAATAAAGCAACTTTGCTGTGATGGCGACGAGCTTGATCTATGGCATGCACAGCCCGGTCATTAAACAAAGTTCTGTTTGGCAAGCCCGTTAATGAATCGTAATTAGTTAATAAGTGCAGCTCGTTTTCAGCTGACTTTTGCGCATGAATATCTGTTAAAATAATCACATAGCTACTCAATCTTTGGCTTTCATCCGCTACAGCACTTATTTTTACTAGCACGTGACGCTGCTCTTTATTAGCCAGTACCACAGTGTCTTCACATGAGAAGTGCTCGCCTACTTCAAGCTTTTGCATAATGCGTAAATAGTCAAAATAGCTACTGCGAGTCAAACCTAAATTAAGCGAGCGAGTTGAACGAGGCTCTGCCGATACAGCAAAAGCCGTTTGCAGCGACTTATTTGAAGCACGTATGTTAAAGTTTTTATCTAAAATAAATACCCAATCTCGGGTTTGTTCAAACGCGGCGGTAAATAATCGAGCGTGTTCTTCAAACACCATTTCGCGTGTCATATTAGTATACGTACCCGCTACTTTTTGCGGTGTTCTTTCATCCCATTCAACCACCTTGCCAAAGTCTTTGTACCAGCGCCAATGACCTTTGGCATGACGTAGTCGGTAAGTACAGTTAAAGTATCCTTTGTCGGTTGATAAAAATTCTAACCACTCCAACCTAAAAATGGCACGCTCTTGTGGATGAACTTTATCTAAGTAGTCATCTAAACTGACTGAGTCGTCTTCATAACCTAACTCGTTGACCAATCTAGGCTGATAAATATTTAACTGATTTGCTTGCCAATCCCATACACCCGATTCACTCCCCTCTAGCGCCAGTTTTAAACGGGCCTCGCTATCTTGGCTTTCTTTGTGTGCAGCTAATAAAATACGCTGTATTTTGTTACGTCTCATTACCCAAGCTGTCACTATTGTGAATAACAAAATAGCATAAAGTGCTAAAAAGTAAGGGGCGCGCCATAACGGGTATTTCACTTTAATATTTAACGTTGCTGGCGGGGTATACTCACCCGTCAACGGATCCTTTGCCCAGACTTTTAACTGATAGCTACCAGGGTTTAATTTAGGAAACACCACGCGATTATTACGGGTATAGCTTTTTTTACCTTTGTCGAGCTGATATTCGTAAATAATACGTTCTTGAAAACTAAATGACATCGCTGAAAATGCAATTTCAAGCCCTATATCATCATGATTTAAAGTAATATTTTTTAATGGCTGTTGTAAGTTAAGCGACAAGTCTCGAGACATTAAGTTAATGCGAGTTATGTTGACGTGATCTAACAAACCTTGGCTATTTTTATTCTCTTTAGGGTCAAAATAAGTAAAGCCTTTAAGGCTACCATAGGCAATTCGTCCGTCATTTAATTTGGCCATAGCACCACTATTAAATTCAGCAGAAAGCACTCCATCTGATGTAGTAAATTGCTGAAAATGGATAGTGTTAGGGTTTAGTCGCCATATTCCTTTGTGACTACTCATCCAAATCATTCCCTCTTCATCAAGCACCATATCGTATAATAGTGTACCTAATTTATTTTTATCTAAATCAATGGTATGCACTAATTCATAGCTATTGGCATCAATTCCAATCAAACCAAAGTTAGATAAAGAAAGCCACAGAATCCCTTGCCTATCTTCAACATACGAAAGAATGCTCACTGCAACATTGTCATGGTGTTTAGGTACTTTATAAAGGGTGTTTAAACTGCGCTCATCCGGGTTAAATTGGTATAACACTCCACCGCTAAAAAATAACGGCCTCTGCGGCTTTGAGGGTAATGGCGGTAAAAAGCCATAAGCTAAAAATGGGTCAAATTGAGAAAATTCGCCCTTTAATGGAGTTAGCACCTGACTATCAACATTATATTTAAACATGCCATGATCAGGGTGAACAAAATATAAATCACCATTTTCTAGCAAGGTAATACCATGCATCCAATCGTTTATAAATATTTGGTTTTTGGGGCTGGCAGTTTTAGGTTGGGTAAGCTGCTGGGTTTGCGGGTCAAAAATAAACAGTCCTCGGTTTGAGTGTAACCAGAGTTTATTTTTATAAGGCATAATTTTGAAAACGGTAAATTCTGTGGTTAGTAAATCAACTTTATAATCTTTTAAATACACCCTTGAGGTGTTATTTTTTATATCAACCGCCGTTAAACCATTATGAGTACCTAGCCATAACTTATCTTGAAATTGTTTAATTGCCCAGACTGAGTGATGTGAAAATCCATCCCCTCCTAAAGCACTGCCCTCTACATTATAAAATTTATAGTTGTCACCCGATAAATAAAAAGCACCATCAGTTTTAGTCGCAAGCCACATACCACCTGATTTATCTTTTACCATATCAATAATACTGGTATCGGCAAGGGTATATTTACTTCGTTGAATGCGTTTATTTTTAACCACTATTTTGGTAGTTAAATTAAAGCTGAGCAGGCCTTTGTCTGTTGCTAAATCAAGAACCCCCTGCTGATTATCTATATCCCAAACATTTAAATCAGCCAGTAGCTTTTCACTTGTAAATGCCTGCTCACTATTATTAAACAATGTCTCTATATTACTAATATCAACAGCATATAAGCCTTTAACAGCTCCAACCAATAACTGATTACTATCACCCAGTGCAAATGACTTCACATTGTTTTGATAGATGTGTACGTCGGTTTCGCTTAAATGCTCTAGGGGGCGTACTTGTTGCGTTGCAATATTAAATACATAAGCACCGTCTGTACTGCCAATAAAGATATAGCCATTGTAATGAAACAAGGTACGTACAAACGCATTTTCAAATTGCTCAGGCAGCTTAAATAAAGGAGTAATAGAGCCACTGGCTATATCAAGTTTTGCAAACACTCTGCCTTGACCAACCCACAAGGATTTATCATCTGTGGCTAACATGGTAAAAACAGACTGCTGAAGAATTTGCTCTTCTGTAACTGGTTTTTTTAAATACTGCTGATAGGTATCTGTTTGCGGGTCATACCTAAAAAGCCCTGCTAACAAGGAAGCAATCCAAATTTGCCCTTCTGGATCTTGGTATATGCGATCAATAATGGCTTCTTCTAACTCACCATTTGGGCCATTAATTGGAATAACCTGATAGCCGTCGTAGCGATTTAACCCTCCTTCGGTAGAGAGCCATAAATAGCCATTATTATCGATAAGCATAGTATTAACGTAACTTTGAGATAACCCTTCGCTTGGTGATAGCCGTTTTACTTGCGCTGTTGCAGCAACGCTAATGAGCATAAATAGCACAAACATGGCTGTGATAAACCTATTAATACTGATGCCCATGTGTTTCCTATTACTGATTTAGGGTTGCTGATATTTCAATGCAATAATATTGCGGTGCCTGTATGCATCAAATAGCGTTAATAACTCAGGAGTATATGTTAACACCTGGTTAAAACCAAGTGCCTGATAAAAATCAGTAATGTGTTGGTAAGCGAAGGTGTAAACAGCGTCGGCTTGCTGATTTAAAAGCGTGCTTAACAGCTTTGTTGCAACACCAGTTGAGCGGTATTCTGGGGCCACAAAAACAGTCGATAAAAATAAAAAAGTCGGTTTATGTTGTAAGCGGCACGCCGCAATCATCGTGTGGTTATCGTAAGCGACCCACAGTTGATCTTGTTTATTTGCGCGACCGCGAACTTTATATAAGGTATAAAACTTATTTATTAAGGGCGTTTTAACTGGTTCTAATTGTTTTATAACAACCATAGCAAGTAAACTCTAACTTAGCATAAGTGCCAAATATTGCTCAAACTTTTGCTTTAAAAAACCTTGCTCCGCAACCGGACGACTATGCAGGGTGTCATAAACTTGCTCACGCGTTTTCTTGCCACGCTTAATTTGATATGCCCAAAATGAAGCTTCGTAATCTAGCTGAATCTGATACTTTTGCTCTCGTGGTAAATCACACAGGTTATAACTCATATTCCCTCCTTTACTGGCCTGATAAAACTCTGATTATACGTTTAAACTTATAATAAACTAACTCTATAATGAATAAAAAGAATCTACTTTAAATAATCTAAGGGTATCAATAATTGGTAATGATAGGCTCTGCTAGATTATGACTAGAAACTGGGCAAAAGACAGCCAATTTGTTATTATACTCGCCTATCCATTTGCCCCAATAGACAGGAACTGCTGACGTGTTTAAATACTGTAAAGGGTTGCTTGTATTAATAGGTTTAATTTTTAGTAATTCGTCATTTGGCCATAGTTACAGCTATACATTTAATCGCCCGCAGAACACCCAGCAAGCAAATTATACTATTGAGCTATTACAATTAGCGTATACCGATATGGGCTTTAAATTAAATATTATCGATTTTAATCGTCAAAATGCATTATTTGCAGCAAACAATGGCATGTTAGATGGGCAGCTTGCTCGTGATATTAGTATTGAAAGTGCATACAAAAACTTAATTCGGGTTAACTATCCGTTATTCAAATTTAATCTTGAGCTTTATAAGCACTGTGAACCCAGCTCTACTAAAACAATGGATAGCGTTGCCATTATAGCCAGCTACCCTGTACAACAGCGATATTTAGACAGTATTGATTTTCAAGGCAAAGTTATTGAGGTAAAAAATAATACCACTCAATTAAATTTACTGATCCAGCAAAAAGTAGAAGCTGCATTACTGATTGATTTTGCGATGGCCAATAAAACCATTCCTCCCGCTTTAGGCTGTTATGAAAAACAAGTGGTTGCTACCTACCCGCTTTATCATTATTTGCATAACAGTCATGCGAGTATTGCTCAACAGCTTGAGGCTACACTTAAGAAATTACACAACAATGGCACGGTCGCTAAACTCAGATCAAAGTACAAACTACAATTTTAAAAATCAAAGCCTTGCTGTTGTGCTGGCGAAGCGGCTTGCGCAGCTTTATTTTTTTGCTGTAAATAACGTTTATAGCGTTGCTGGCATAGGCTCAACACTTTCTTTTTTTGCGCATTGGTCAACGAATTCCACGAAAATCGCTCATCACGACTGCGATAACATCCTTTGCAGTAACCCCGATTATTAACCAAGCAAATACCTTTACAAGGGCTAGGAATATCAAATATTTCAATTTGTTGCATCAAACCCTCCAGTATAAAAAAGTATAGCTTGAGTATAGCGCCATTTTTGTTTAAAAAAAAAGCAGCAAATTAATTGCTGCTTTTATCTACGCCTAAACTGTTAATTAATGTTCACAGCTTTGTTCATCTACTTGTGTTTTTCTATGGTAGGGCTTAGCGTACATTGCTAGTACTAAAGGCCTTAATTCTTCTGGCACTTTTGCTAAACGCTCTGCAAATTGTGCTGCATCATTTTTATTTATAACCGCTTCAGTACAACCACCTGCAATATAGTTGCCTGGGTGTAAATAAAACGAATCAATTATTTGCTTATCAATGGTTTTTGCCAGCTCATCTGCACTATCGCAATCTGACTGAATAGGCTGGCCAAACGATAAGTGCACATGCCCTTTGGCTGAACTAAAGCCTTCAACAATACTAGCAATATCTTCACCCGCCGATTTCACGTATTTACCATGGTGTTGTTTATGATAGAGCTCTTTTGCCTTCGCTATTGCACAGGGTTCATATTGGTAAGATATTGCAACCGGCACCACTTTTAGCTCTTTAATGTACTCACCAAACTCTTTCTTTTGTTTACGTCCATTTAGTTGTAGCATTTTTAACAGTGCAGGATCGGTTTGATCTACACCGTCTTTAGCCCGACCTTCTTTTTGAGCAATCCAAATAGAATGCCCACTAGTAAGCGAGTCATAAATATAAGCCGATAACTGAGTCAACGCTTTTAACATCTCTTTTGGAGCTTTAGCTGAGCGTTTTACAATAAAGCTTTTATTCAAACGCATAAGCTCAGTAATGTAAGGAATTTGCAATAAGTTATCACCAATCGCAATTCTCACTGTTTTCATTTTATGCTGATAAAGGCCCCAATTAACTAATGCAGGGTCAAGTACAATGTCTCTATGATTTGAAACAAAAAGATAGGCTTGATTAGGGTCTAATGCCTCTAAACCTGAAAAAGTAACGTTTGATGTGGTGCGCCTTACTAATTTATTTAAATAATGCGCCACTTCGTTTTGTACATCTTCAACTGTTTTAACTTTGCCCCACTTTTTACGCAACTGATGTTTTATTATAGCGCGTGCTAAAAACCCAACTGCGGATATAAAGCGTGGCAAATTGTACTTCGCTATCACATCAAGAAACGCATTATCGTTAATTAATCGCGTTAATGAGGCGGCAACTTCATCGTCATTGTAAGGTCTTATATCTGCGTACTTATCTTCTAATTCAATCATTTACTGCATCTACAAAGTTAAAAACGACACGCTAAAACGTCCCGTTATGTCTGATTTTGATTATAACTCAAGCAAAAGTACGAAACTAGCAATACTAAAGTTCGATTTACTGAGTTTTCATAGCGTTATAGTTTAGTACTGAGCATTATTGTCAGACTAACTGCCTCATGTGTATAAACTATAGCTATTAATTATTAATTCAAATGGATAGACCTTACTAATTGCACTTTGTTCAAGTTAACTTAGCAAGGCAGTTGGCCATAATAACATGCAAGTTAACCCTCAGTGGGCAGACCACATTTAAATATAGCTCTACAACTGCTAATGTAAACGCAATCTGATAAACCCAATAATATTCAAATAGATGATACTCTTTTTAACACAAGCACTTCGCGTACTGGGATTATCATTCTTTTTACACATACACTATTAGGACACATCGTGAACATAACAATTCTTGATAACGCCACACTGGCAAACACCTCACTTGATGGTATCTCAGCACTTGGAGATCTTACCGTGCATCAGCTAACTAGCCCAGAGCAAGTGTTGGCACATAGCCAAAATGCCGAGGTGTTAATCACTAACAAAGTAGTAATTAATCGTGACACTATGACACAATTAAAATCGTTGAAACTCATTTGTGTCAGTGCAACTGGCACTAATAATGTTGATTTAGATGCCGCAAAAGACTTAGGCATTGCAGTTACCAATGTTGCCGGTTATTCAACCCCTTCTGTTGTTCAGCATACCTTTTCGTTGATCACTAACTTGTTAGGTAATACTCACCGCTATCAAGCGGATTGCCAGCAAGGCGCATGGCAAAAAAGTGACATGTTTTGTCGACTTGATTACAGCTTTAATGACATTCAAGGTAAAACATTGGCTATTATTGGCGGAGGTACTTTGGGTAAGGCAGTATCTAAAGTAGCTGAAGCGTTTGGCGCTGAGGTGATTGTTGCAGAGCGCAAAGGCACAGCGTGTCGCAACGGACGCACCCCGTTTGAAACAGCAATAAAAACAGCGGATATTATTAGCGTTCACTGTCCACTTAATGATGAAACGCGCGACTTAATTACGCTTAATGAATTAAAGATGATGAAACCAACTGCGCTAATTATTAATACCGCACGCGGTGGGATTATCAATGAAGCTGACTTAGTTGAAGCATTAAAAGCCAATATTATTGCCGGTGCGGGCGTTGATGTGCTTACCAAAGAGCCCGCTGAGCTGACTAACCCTTTGGCTAATTATACCGGTGATAACTTACTACTTACTCCGCATATCGCGTGGGCGAGCACTGAATCTATCGTGCGTTTGGTAAAAGAAGTGAGTTTAAATATTGCAGCATTTAGTCAACAAGAGACTCGTAACCGCTTGGTTTAATGCCGTAAAAGTAACTTAGTCAAAATTACTAAAAAGTGGCTTTTTAGATTTATATTTTAAAAAAGCCACTAACCCACCACGCACAACAAAATCAACCCATTGATTTTTAAAGATTTAAAAACTGGCTTAGTCTTTGCTGTATTAATCTTAATTAATCTTAATTAATCATCTAGGGTAATAAAAAATGAAAAAAACACTTTTAATCGCTGCACTTACCGCTCCTTTTTTAACTGGCTGTGTTATTGCTGTATCCGATGGCGAAGCAGAGGGTCATTGGGCAGGTAATAGCTCTTCAAGTTGGCAGGCAACACATAAAAACAATCGTGAAATCATTTCAGGCTTGGCAATGGATAGTTCGTATCAGTCGGTATTAAACCAACTAAAAACACCTAACTTCACTGAATTATTAAAAAAACAGGATGATGTTTACCAAGTCTTGTTTTACGCAACACACAGCATTCATTCAGATGGAAAAATGACCAAGGATGAATGCACACCATTAGTATTTAAAAATGACAAATTAGTGGGTATTGGCAGCTCAGCACTATCAATGCTGACAAACTAAACGCTCATATGTTCCTATGGGCGCCAATTCAATCGCATTGCGCCCTGACTTTTTAGCATTATATAAACCTGAGTCAGCCTCTTCTAGCAATGCCTTCTCTGTGTATGCTTGACTGCTCTCACTTGAGGCAATACCAATGCTAATAGTAATGTGTGAAGCATTTAACGATGCGTTGTGTTCTATATTCAAATCATTAATGGCTTCACGTAACTTATTAGCAAATGCAATCGCGCCTTGCTGATTGGTTTCTGGTAATACGGCTACAAACTCTTCGCCACCATAGCGGGCAACAAAATCACTGCCTCGCTCACATTGCGCAGCTAACGTTTGCGCCACTGTTTTTAAACACTCATCGCCAGCACGATGACCGTAACAGTCGTTATAGCGCTTAAAGTGGTCAATATCGATAAGCAATACACACATGGAAGAGTTATTACGCTTACTTCTTCGCCACTCCCGCTCTAAATTTTCATCTAAATAACGTCTATTCGGTATTTCTGTTAAACCGTCAATAGACGCAAGCATTTCTAATAAGTCGTTTTTTTGCTTAATGAGTAATTGGTTGCGCACACGCACTTTAACAATTGAGGCACAAAATGGCTTAACAATGTAATCCATTGCGCCTAACTCTAAGCCTTTTGCTTCGTCTTCATGGGAGCTATTCGCTGAGATAAAAATAATGGGGATGGCATGGCTTAAACTGCTTTCTTTAAGTTCCACCAGCACGTCGTAACCATTCATGCCAGGCATCATGATGTCTAAAATAATTAAATCTACTTGTGTGTGCTTAACAAATGCCAACGCCTCTTCACCACTTGTCACTAAGTAAATCTCATGCTCATCACTTAAGGTTTTTTCTAAAATGATTCGGTTAAGCGCATCGTCATCTACGATTAATATTTTTGCTTTATTTATCATTGCTTACATCTAAACTTTTTATATAAATTTGCACTTGCTCTAACTGTATTATTAATTCTTTAATTGCAGCTGCGGCGTGCTCGCCGCCCGCTTTTAATACCTGCTCAGTGTGTTGAGCACACAATAATAATCGGTTAAAACCTAAATTTCCTGCTATCCCTTTTAAACTATGCACTAAGCGTACCATTTCAATACTAGGGTTGTTGTTTTGAAGCCCAGTTGAATATGACTCACTTAATCTCGCTAACTTGTCCAACATACTGTGCAGTACAGAGTGATCATCGTCAAACTGAGACAAAGCAAAGGCTTTATCAAAAAAACGAGGCGCTGTGATACCAAGACTAGCCATTGCTGTAAATAAAACTGGCGCAACTACAGGCTTAATTAAATGTTTATTCATCCCACTATTGAGTGAACGCTCAATGTCGGCTGGTTCACTATGCGCAGTTAATGCAAAAATAGGTAATTGCTGAGCGTCAAACTGTTGGCGTATTATCTCAGTCGCTTGATAGCCATCAATATTGGGCATTTGAATATCCATTAAGACTAAGTCGGGGCGTAATACACTCACCAATTCAATCCCTTTTTGCGGGTCATTGGTCGTAACAATATTTACTCCGGCTTGACTCAAAATACTGCTAATAATATCGAGGTTCAATGGATTATCGTCTATCGCTAATACTAATATTCCTGCGACTTTATCACGCGGTTTTTGCGCTTTATTTTCAATTACCTTCGTTATTTTTTGCGAGCTTAAATTAAGTAATCGCTGTGCAAGTGCACTTGAGGGTAAGAACTGGGTAATAAAAGAGTCATTTATTGGTGGCTGTTCGTCTTGATTATTCACAATTACAACAACTGAAATAGTAGCTGTGCGCAGTGTTGTTTTTATTTTTGGTGTTAAAAAGGCCGACAGCTCACACCCATCAATGATTATTGTGTGCGCTTGCAGCAAACATTCTGGCTCAGCGATTGCCCTATTAAGCGTTTGGTTATTAATAACAGGATGCGCTTTAATTACTTGATTAAGTAACGTACTTTTAGCGCTAGTAATAACTAATAACTTATTTTCATCACAGCCAAGCTTGCTAGTATCGGTCGCTAAATCGAGCGTGAAGTAAAAGTGGCAACCTTGTCCTTTATCACTATTCAGTGAAATCTCCCCGCCCATTAATGCCACACTGTGTTTTACAATCGCCAGCCCTAAACCCACCCCTTGATGTTGACGAGTGGATGATTCATCGCCTTGGGTGAAGGCATCAAATAAACGGCGCTGATCAGCTTGAGCAATTCCCTCACCAGTATCTATAACTCCAAAACAGATACGCTGTAACTCATCACGGCTACTTGGCTGTAACTGCATTTTTAATGTCACGTTGCCTGCAGGAGTAAATTTAACGGCATTGGTTAATAAGTTACCCAACACTTGTTGCAAACGAATGGTGTCGCCAACTAAAAAGGGGGAAATATGTGGATCGATATCAATTTGTAGCTGTATCTGTTTAGCTTGGCATAAAGGCAAAATTAAGCTTTCGCAGGTATCAATCAAATCAACTAGGCATAATGGCGCTAATTGCAGCGTTGCTTCATTACTTTCAACACGCGCAAAATCAAGCATACTATTTAGCATTTGTAATAAATTATTGGCTGCATACGTCGCTTGGCTGGTCTGTTGCAATTGTCGCTGCGTTAATCCATGCTCTGCTAACATATCTAGTAACCCAAGTATGGCATTGAGGGGAGTACGTATTTCGTGGCTTAAATTAGCAATAAAGCGACTTTTAGCCAAAGTGGCTCGCTCTGCATCATCTTTGGCTTTAGTCAGCTCAGTAACATCTTGAATATGAATAACATAATATAGCGGCTGAGCATTCTCATTCCAAATTAATGACATACTCAACTGCAACCAAGCATTTAATTGAGTGTGCGCAAAAGTTAAATGAAACACCTGTTTTTTGTTGTGCAGTAGTTGCTGCAGTAAGGCTTCGAGTTCTTGCCACTGCGTGTCACTAAATAGTGTATCAAACGGGGTATCTGTTAATTGATGATGTTTGGTAAACAGTTTTCGCGCAGCTTTATTAACCTGTAAAATAGCGTATTCAAGTGAAAGTAAAAACACCCCATTAGCAGCAAATTCAATGGCACTTCTAAATTTAGATTCCGACTCTTTTAATGCATATAGAGTATGTTGCTGCGCAGTAATATCGCGACCAATTCCCATTGTGCCTAGCAATTGG
Source organism: Pseudoalteromonas sp. BSi20311 (assembly GCF_000239875.1). NCBI lineage: Bacteria > Pseudomonadati > Pseudomonadota > Gammaproteobacteria > Alteromonadales > Pseudoalteromonadaceae > Pseudoalteromonas > Pseudoalteromonas sp. BSi20311. The sequence goes on from NZ_BADU01000113.1 coordinate 30,281, forward strand.
CGCTGTTCATCATAAAACGGAGCAATCGTTAACTGATAAGTTTGCTTAGCAACGTCTATACGCTGCTGAATTTGCATTTTATGCTGTAATGCTTGCTGTTCCAGCAGCTTAATTTGCTCGTAGTTGTGACTAACACTGTGGACCTGTTGACCAATAAGTTCGCTTTGGCTCTTACCTATAAACTGCTCAAATGCTTTATTACAACCTAAAAAGGTGCCGTCTGTATTTTTAAAATATATAAAGTCAGGCACGCTGTTAAGTACTGTATTTAGCAGAGCTAAATGCCGCTCTTTTGTTTGGTCGCTATGTTTTAATTTTTCAGATTTGAGCTGCACCTGCTCATCTAACTTTTTATTAGCATTTTGCAATGAAATAACTAAACGATCATTTTTCGCAAAAATAGCTTTCACCCTAGCAAACCAAGGCTGCCAATTTAATGGTATTTTGTAATTTAAATATCCCGAGTTGTCATCGTTATGATGCTCTAAGTAACGCATTAGCTCTGTCATAGGTCTGATAAATATACGCTTGCTTAACCAAAAAAAGACATAAAACATCAAACATAAAAATAACGCTAATGAAATAAACTCCAACACGACTTCTTGCACAAGGCTGCTGGTCAGTGTTTGCTCATCAGCAAGAAACCCTAAATGAATCGGGGTCTGATCTGAGGGTTGAATTAAAAAAAGCGGTTCAGACAGGGTCGTACGCTTTGGTGAGCGCGTATTAATTTGAGGCCAGTATGTCGAAAAATTTATTGCTTGGTTAATTGACTGCTGTGAACTGGCAATAATTTGATTTGCTTGATTAATAAAAACATACTCACCTTGCTTAGAGGTGATTTTGTTTAACCAGCCAGAGATGGCCTGCAAGTCATAAATTAAAATAATATAATCAGAAGAATTTCGCTCACGCTGACGCCCAATCGCAAAATATGCTTTATTACCTAGATTAATGACTGCACTCGAAGCCAATTTGGCTGCTGACGGTAAGGGTTTAAAGTCGCCATTCAATAGCGGGGTAAATATATTATTTTGTGTATTGTCGCGCCGAGTTAAGTATGCAAACCCACGTTCATCAACATACGCAACAGAATGCACAGATGAAAGCAGCGCTAAGGTGGTATTAAAAGAGGGTGCAAGCGATATTACCTGCTGCCACTGTAACAGTGCCGACTCAGAAGAACTAAACTGACCTTTACCTACAATTTCACCGTTTAAATGGTCAAATTGGCGATAGTAGTAATGCTCATATTGGTTAATGTTTGCTGTGAGACTATGATTTTCTACAAGAAAAGTTTGCTTGTTATACATAACAAACATTTCATCAAGCAAATCACTCATTGCTTGCATATCATGATCAAGCTGCGCCGATAATGCATTAAAATCAGTGGTCTTTTTTGTTATTGCGCGTTCCATTTTTATATTATAAAAATGCAAACACAAAAAAGAAGCCACTAATAAAGGCAGTGCTAACGCCACAAAAACAGAGCGGTGATAATGTTTTAACGGTAAAAAATTCAACGACTCGCCCAATTATTGGCTCAAAAATCAAACAGTAGACTATCGAGCCAAGGTGTTAAGCGCAAGTTATAAATTCTCCTCGGCAAACGACGCTAGTCGGCTTCTTACCACACCATTAAGATTAACAGTAGCACCGCCTTCAAAATGCTTAAATCGCTCTACAATATAAGTAAGCCCTGAGGTAACTGCGGTTAAGTAATTACTGTCTATTTGAGCTAAATTTCCGGTACAAATGAGTTTAGTTCCTTCACCGCAGCGGGTAATAATGGTTTTGAGCTGAGACGCTGTTAAGTTTTGGCTTTCATCTAAAATCACCCCCGAATTGATATAATACTATCATACCCTCAATAAACTTGAACAAAAAAGTTTTTACACACATACTCTAGCTAAGAATCAAAGGTGAACGAAAATGATACTTCGAAATACAACAAAAACTAAAATAATTAAAACATCAGTCAACTTTGGAAAAGGAATGTCTTTTCACCTCGATAAATCAGGGCAACCTATTAAGACTGAAAAAGGCATCAGAACTCACTCATATAGGCACGATAAAATAGAACCTAATTTTCCAGTGCTATATCACCCGACTCGCTTCACCGAATGCCAAGAAATGAACTTATTTTTAATGCACCGCTTTGAAGGTCATTTCAGTCTCAAAAAGAATCAAATAGACAATGAGGCTTTTAGTGACGCTTATCATGCCAGCCAACCGGGAAAGCCATTAGATGTTAAGTCTGTTCGCAGTATAGCTAAGCACTTAAAAGCTTTCTTAGATTGGTTGGATAAAGATGATGCATCCTATTTTGAAGTAATAGCTGCACCACTTTCAAAACAATCTGTAGATGATGATATTTCTAGGTTACCTGTGTGGAGATATCACAAACATTTATGTGAAAGAGTCGAAACCAAAGATAAGTCTAAACGCATAAGCTTTAACAGCGCTCAAGAACGAATTAGAGCTGTTAAAGCATTCTATATATGGAGCCATAAGCGCGGAGCTATAGATAGCCTCCCCTTCTCACTTGAATACAAACAGGTACGTATTAAATCGAAAGCTAAATCAGGTGTCAGTTCGTTGTTTCAATTACCTACCAGCAACAATCGTTCTGGGGGCTTATGGAAATGGGTCAGTAATTTGAGCATTCCAAATACATTGAAACAAAAAGAAGACTCACCAGACAAAGGTCTACAACCATATTCTCCAAAAGAACTTAAACAGTTACTGGAGACGAATACAGCTCAAAAAGAGACTTATAAACTTTATTTGCAGTGTGCCTTGTTAGGTGGACTTCGATCTTTTGAAATTTCGGCCATCGACCAGAAAGACCTCTTTAACCCTGATGAAAAAGAAAACGAGAAACGTATTCCAAAATTGAACATTGTACGAAAAGGACATAAGCCAGTGAGATTAACAATAGCGCGAGTTCTAATGAAGCTTTTGTACAATCACACTTTGACAATTCAAAATATGAAGCGACGTACCAAACATGAGACTAATCATGGTATGGACAATAGCGAACATCCGCTTCCTTTGTTTATGAATAGTTCAGGATCGCGGATAAGCGAAGATACACCGGGGAATACTATTTCCATAGTTAGAAAAGAACAAAGGAAGCAGGGATTAGAAATACTATTACGCACATTCCATGACTTACGCGCTACCTTTGCTACTTATGTCGCTAAATACCTAATTGACAAAGGTGAATCAGAAAGTTCCATCCGACAAACACTAATGACTTTGATGAGTCACGAAAGCTTTAAAACAACCAAACGTTACATCGACTTTGCCAAAAGTGTATCAGTGGATGCATACGGAGCGATGTCAGAGTGGGTAAAAGATATCTACGGTGATGTTAACGAATTGCTTATGCGTGAGGCTGAAGATGCTACAGCAAGTTAAAACGCGGAAGTCCAATCGTATTCCTGCTAGATTTAAACCTCATTCAATTGTTCTAGCCGAACAGTTAGACGTTTTATTTAACAGGGCATATGACAAAGAAAGCAATATTAGCACAGGTGACGACACTGCTATTTCAATGAGTCGCTTGCGGAATGCTTGTGTCAGTTTACAGCACATTCTTCCTCTAGCCCTTAATAAGGTTAGTGCAGATACTGCGACATCAATTCAAACTTCGGGATTAAATGCTCTATCAGACTTTGAAATTTGGCAAGAACTGGAATACTTTTGCATTAATGAAATAAATGATGTCAAGCTACCTAGTTATGCTACTCGTATAGAAGAAGCTTTAGAAAACATAGCTAAGTTTCATTTTTATGATAACGCTATCAACGCTCCTTTTAGGCTAGTAAATGGGGCTACTTCAATCGACATAACTAAATTATTCGAACTTGAATTCCATCAAGTAAAAGAGACTCGTAAATTACTAAAAAAATATCTGGACTATCTCGTCCTTCCAGAATTAAGCCTCAAAGATTCTTCTATTAGAGACAACATCCTCAAAACTGCGACTGCTATTATAAATATTTGTCTACATGATACTTTTAAGAATACTGAACGCGTCAAACTGCCATTATTGGCAACATTAAAGGATAGGGAATTCGTTTCATCATTTATATGCAATCACAACTTCCGTACTTTTTTAAAATTTATACTACCCGATGTGTGGGGTAAAGCTAGAGTCAATCAATTTAAAACTGAAGCCGAAGTGATAGGGTATGCACAAAGCATATCATCCAAATTTGGCAATGAAGTTGATGCTTTTTTGAAAAATCAGATAGCAAGCGCTTCGGAAGCTAATACAACAAGAGTTAGATCCTCAACTTTATCATTTCCAAGGTGGTTGAATAGTGCTGGTAGCGTAGCATCACCAATAATTAAGCTGCTTAGTGAGCGTGGAATTCAAGGGTTTGCAGAAAATGGCCTTCAGGGATTTAAATACCTTTATAAGCATTACCAAGAAGAAACTCAAAATAACCAGCAGTTTTTACTGCTACTAAACGCTGCATTGGACCTTTACCACTTTGTTACGGGTGAAAAAATCGCAAAGGAAAGTTTATTACCCTACTCATTGGGCTATTACCTTAAAGAAAGTGACACTACCGAATGGCAGAAGCATGAGTGGGTATATGACAATGCCTATAAATTTTATCAAAACCTAGTCGAATACCATAAAGTTTTTACAAAGCGAATTGATGGCGAGAGCATAGGCATCGTCACTCTCAAAGGTTACATAGGTAGTATGGCTAGCGCATTGAAAGAAAATGCATCATCATTAACAGATGAACAAATGAAGCTTATTGCCAATCATGGGGTTCATGCTTTTGTTGAAAATAACTGTGAGATACTAAAGGCTATAAGAGAGGCAATTCAACTAAAATCAAAACAAGGCGATTTGTCGGTTTTTGTTGGTAATCAATATCAGAGCGCTATCGACAAATTACTATCGTTTTATGGTCTAGATACTATTAAAAGCTTTCCGGTCAACACCGAATTAACTGCACAACATCAAGAGCAACTCTCTCAGAATCAAGATAAGCTCTACTCATATAGAGAAGTAGTAGAATTAGCATATTACATAGAAAAAGGGCTTTCTGAGACCTTACTCACAATTAAAGACAAAGTTACACTTTATGCAGCAAAAGTCATATTGAAAACTGGTTGGAATTCAACTCCTACGCTAGAGCTTGATACTGACGACTTATTTTTCTTTAACACGCCATTACATTCAAGTAAAACTCCTGCTCTTCGTTTATTTAAACGCCGAGCTAATTATCAAACACAATGGCATAAATTTGAAATTAAAGCCGAAGATCTAGAAAAAGAAGGCGTCTTATACGGCGACGTTGTCGAACCAGTAATATTTGATATTAAGGCTGCGACTAAACTTACGTCTATTTACCGCCCTTCTATTGAGAACCTATCAAAAAGAATTTTTGTTTTTCCCAAAGTAAATAGTATTGGAGAAGTAAAGATTCAATTATTAACAGCATCACGTTTCAAGACCACTATAGATAGGATATTGACTGAGCTTGGGTGTGATATCGTATTTAATTCGCAAAAGATCAGAAAATCAGGGCTTAACTACATTTACCGAAAAGTTGCCAAAGAATTTAAGTGGTATCAAAAAGCTGGCAAGCACTCTTATGAAACGTTCTTGCGTCATTATTTAATGCAAGATAACAAAGATGTTGCAATGACAATCAACAGAGCGACAAAAACAATGGCAGACTATTTTGTTCGCGATGTTACCGACAAAGTAATCATTTTGCAGACTCCACCAGAAGACGGTAAAAAAGTCCCGAATGGCACATGCATTAACTCAAAAGATAAATCCGCAGTAGTGGCATTCGAATCACAAAACAGGAAATTATTAGACCAGCGAGATACAAACGAGCATGCATGTGCCGACTTTAACGCATGCTTGTGGTGTCCGTTCTATCGCTGTGTTGCTGACGCATTGCATGTTTGGAAACTTTTGTCATACCGGGATTTTGTTGTTGCTGATATGGAAAACTCAGCCGCAACATTTGACTCTATAACAGAGCAACTGGAAAACATAGAGCAGTTGAAAAATAGGGTTAACGAAATATTAGCTGATATTGCCAAGCTTAATGCTCAAGCTGTGACTGATGGAAAAGAACTATTGAGAACAGAGGGTATTCATCCTCATTGGAAAAACACAGGTTTGCTATGACCAAAGAGATAACTAAAACAAAACTACTTGATATCGCTGTTGTAAAAACACATACAGGTCAAATCACTATAAAACCTTTGGTTCAGGTGTTAGAAGATTTTAAAGTTGATGATACTAGCGCTTTTAATTCGATTGCTTTGTGGGAAAACAGAGCATTGAATATTGCTAAACATGGCACTATTCACTTTGGCGATGACACTTGGATAAGCTATGAAGAAACGCAAAGAAATGTGAATTTTAAAGGTGTTGATGAATTAGCATATCAAATTCGAATTTATTCACTAATTAAACTCACACATGGTGATGTTGTAGGCGGTAAACCTCTAAAAATCTCTACACTTCAAAATGATGTAACGTATCTAAATTTATTTGCAGCCTTCTTAAGACAAAGAGGTTATCACTCATTTCATGAGTTGGAGTTCAAATCTGACTTAGTTATTAGGAATCTCATAAAAGACTATTTATATGAAGTCAGGAAAATAGCTATTTACAGACAATCACACTCATTTACTAAACTATTTGACGTGCAGCGCAGCTTTCGTCTTTTTGGCCCTAAGGTGTGTAGTGTTTTTATTGATGTACTTAACCAACTAAACGAGTTACACCATCCGAGACCAGTCACTTATTCGCACCCTGTCATTCCTACTAAAGTAATGAAAAAAATTCTGAAGTTTGCAGAAAAAATAGTTGAAAACTCTAAGGATAAGATAGAACGATGGCTAGAATTAAATGCACGCTTAATAGATAGTTTAAATGAAGGCTCCGTTGAACCACCGCCCAAAATTAGTACAGGTGAGCTAATAGCAAAACATGTAAGAAACTTACCCGATGAAGTGGAATTCATTCAATTATCCGAAGAATTAGAAGATTTAAAATTAGCCACATACATTAATATCTTGGCCTATACAGGCATGAGATATAACGAAGTACTTACATGCAAGGTTGGCTGTGCCAATTACAAAGATGATATTTATTACATTACGGCAATCATGACCAAAACCGACAACAGTAAGGTTGAGATGGAATGGTTTTCAAACGCTGAAGTACATGAGTGTGTTGGTATTTACGAAAAATATGTGTTCGGTATGCAAGAAAGGGCAAAAGCTGTACTTTCTTCATGCAGAGCCAATATAACAAGTAGTCAAGCACACAACTTGAAAGAAGGGTTAGAAAGAAACCGTCTTTTCGGGGTTTCACATAGTAGCTGTAGTGTTAGTTTTAGCGATGCTGGGCGATTCACAAAATTTGAGGTTAAAAACAGTGAAAACATTGAGCTTTTTGACTTAACTCTAGACGATGATGATATAGCAGAGCTTGAACGCCTTGAATCTAACTACAAAGAAGTTAGAGGAGAGAATAGAGGTGTCCCATACGAAGAAGGCGATACGTTTAGATTAACCGCTCACATGTTTCGACATACGTTGGCCTACTTTGTCATTGCCAATAAATTAGGTGAGCTTGATGATATTAGATATCAATTTAAACATTTAACCAGCCTAATGACGTTTGTTTATACTCGAAGAGCATTTTTGGCCTCAACAACTTTAATTAAAACTACTGAAGAGTTTAATGAGATTTTAATTGACCGTGTTGCAGAAGAGTTAATAGATGAAGCCGAGTCACAATCACTTAAAGGTGGTGCTGGTGAGCAAATTAATAAAACATCTAAAGATCTGATAATAGGTATTACTGATAGTCAAAGTAAAGATTCGACTGTGATTAAGCAGATCCATTTCAGTTCAATTGAAGAACTGAAAAAATTTCTCGTCAAAAATATTAAAAACATACGTGGCTTGCCTACGGGGTACTGCACTGCGGGAGAAGCTTGCAAGATAAAAGGAGCAGGAATCCCTAGTGGCTGTGTGTATTGTGGTAGTAAAATCATTACCAAACGCCACAAGGTCAATTGGCAAGTGATAAAAAAAGATGCGACCCAGAAACTAGAGGCATATGCAGCATCAACCACAGAAGAGCAAGAAGATTACGAGCTATTTGCTATTCACTGGAAAAATAATATAGCAGCAGCTGACTATGTATTAGATGAAGGCAAAGCGCATACAAACCAAGGAGAACAAGCATGAGTAGCGCATATGATGATATAAAACGTGCTTTTGAAGAGATGAAATCTGATGGCAGCAAGATAACCAAAAATGCAGTAGCAACGAGAGCTAAAAGAAATATTGCGAATCTATCTAAAGAAGAAGAAAAATGGGTAAAGTTACGAGAAAGTATTGAAAAAGCTCAATTAACTTGGGAAGAAAAAAATAAAGATAATTTAATAAAACAACTCAGAACAAAGGTAGCCGAACTAAAAAGCAAGCTTGCTAAAGAAAAGCAAAAAAATAATATCGGCACTAAGGAAATCGATAATAAAGATACAAAGTTATTAGTGTTGTTGAGTGAAATGTACGCAGAAATAGATAAGCTCAAACTGATTAATGCCGATTTACAAAATCAACTTCAGCATTCAGGGCAACATACAGAAATAAGAGTGGATACGTCTACTGGTGAAATTATTGAATTAGTTTCAACGAAACAATAGATTAGATGTAGTAGATTAGATGTAGTAGATTAGATGTAGTAGCTCATATCTCAACTTACAGTTTTGTTGATTAGGCTTAGACTTCACCTGACAGGCAGCAAGAGCGAACAAGAGACGGTCAGAGTGATCTGGATATGTGAACTTAATTCTACAAAGAGGACGCTTAGCGACCCCGTTCATGCAATAAAATTGAGTTTAGGCAATCCGCATTAATTGTATAATGATATTTCTGCTTCTAAAGAGTATGTTTATGAGAACCATTGGAAAACTGGCAAAAGATTTAGATATCAATGTTGAAACAATCCGTTTCTATGAGCGCCAAGGTCTGATAGAGCAACCTTTAAAACCAGAGTCTGGTTACAGAATGTATGGCGATGCCCTTACCAGTCAACTCAAATTTATTCTGAAAGCTAAAGCATTAGGGTTTACT
>NZ_BADU01000112.1:0-3155 GCF_000239875.1 Pseudoalteromonas sp. BSi20311
TATTAACTTCTTCGCTTGTTTCACTATCACATAAAACGCGTTTGGCGTTGTATGGTTAAGCCTCACGGGTAATTAGTACAAGTTAGCTTAATGGCTCACACCACTTCCACATCTTGCCTATCAACGTTGTAGTCTTCAACGGCCCTTCAGAGACTTTAAAAGTCTAGTGAGAACTCATCTCGAGGCCTGCTTCGCGCTTAGATGCTTTCAGCGCTTATCAGTTCCGAACGTAGCTACCGGGCAATGCCATTGGCATGACAACCCGAACACCAGCGGTTCGTTCACTCCGGTCCTCTCGTACTAGGAGCAACCCCTCTCAATTCTCAAACGCCCACGGCAGATAGGGACCGAACTGTCTCACGACGTTCTAAACCCAGCTCGCGTACCACTTTAAATGGCGAACAGCCATACCCTTGGGACCGACTTCAGCCCCAGGATGTGATGAGCCGACATCGAGGTGCCAAACACCGCCGTCGATATGAACTCTTGGGCGGTATCAGCCTGTTATCCCCGGAGTACCTTTTATCCGTTGAGCGATGGCCCTTCCATTCAGAACCACCGGATCACTATGACCTACTTTCGTACCTGCTCGACGTGTCTGTCTCGCAGTTAAGCTGGCTTCTACCATTACACTAACCGTACGATGTCCGACCGTACTTAGCCAACCTTCGTGCTCCTCCGTTACTCTTTGGGAGGAGACCGCCCCAGTCAAACTACCCACCAGGCACTGTCCGTAACCCCGATTCAGGGGCCAACGTTAGAACATCAAAACTACAAGGGTGGTATTTCAAGGACGACTCCACAAAAACTAGCGTCTCTGCTTCTAAGTCTCCCACCTATCCTACACATGTAGGTTCAATGTTCAGTGCCAAGCTGTAGTAAAGGTTCACGGGGTCTTTCCGTCTAGCCGCGGGTACACAGCATCTTCACTGCGATTTCAATTTCACTGAGTCTCGGGTGGAGACAGCGTGGCCATGGTTACACCATTCGTGCAGGTCGGAACTTACCCGACAAGGAATTTCGCTACCTTAGGACCGTTATAGTTACGGCCGCCGTTTACCGGGGCTTCGATCAAGAGCTTCTCCGAAGATAACCCCATCAATTAACCTTCCGGCACCGGGCAGGTGTCACACCGTATACGTCATCTTGCGATTTTGCACAGTGCTGTGTTTTTAATAAACAGTCCCAGCCACCTGGTCACTGCGGCTCCAATCAGCTTAGAGAGCAAGTCTCATCACCAATCGGAGCGTACCTTCTCCCGAAGTTACGGTACGATTTTGCCTAGTTCCTTCACCCGAGTTCTCTCAAGCGCCTTAGTATTCTCTACCTGACCACCTGTGTCGGTTTGGGGTACGATTCGGTATAATCTGAAGCTTAGAGGCTTTTCCTGGAAGTATGGCATCAGCAACTTCATCACCTTGGTGACTCGTCTCGTGTCTCAGCCTAACAGCAACCCGGATTTACCTAAGTCACTAGCCTACACACTTTCACATGGACTACCATCGCCATGCTTGCTTAGCCTGCTCCGTCCCCCCATCGCAATTATACCAAGTACGGAAATATTAATCCGTTTCCCATCGACTACGCCTTTCGGCCTCGCCTTAGGGGTCGACTTACCCTACCCTGATTAACATGGGATAGGAACCCTTGGTCTTCCGGCGTGCGGGTTTTTCACCCGCATTATCGTTACTCATGTCAGCATTCGCACTTCTGATACGTCCAGCATACCTCCCGGTACACCTTCAACCGCTTACAGAACGCTCCCCTACCACTCAGAATAAATTCTGAATCCGCAGCTTCGGTGCATAGTTTAGCCCCGTTACATCTTCCGCGCAGACCGACTCGACCAGTGAGCTATTACGCTTTCTTTAAAGGATGGCTGCTTCTAAGCCAACCTCCTGGCTGTCTGGGCCTTTCCACATCGTTTCCCACTTAACTATGACTTTGGGACCTTAGCTGGCGGTCTGGGTTGTTTCCCTCTTCACGACGGACGTTAGCACCCGCCGTGTGTCTCCCGGATATTACTTTACGGTATTCGGAGTTTGCAAAGGGTTGGTAAGTCGGGATGACCCCCTAGCCTTAACAGTGCTCTACCCCCGTAAGTATTCGTCCGAGGCTCTACCTAAATAGATTTCGGGGAGAACCAGCTATCTCCCGGTTTGATTAGCCTTTCACTCCTAACCACAGGTCATCCCCTAACTTTTCAACGTTAGTGGGTTCGGTCCTCCAGTTGATGTTACTCAACCTTCAACCTGCCCATGGCTAGATCACCGGGTTTCGGGTCTATACCTTGCAACTATTCGCCCAGTTAAGACTCGGTTTCCCTACGGCTACCCTAATCGGTTAACCTCGCTACAAAATATAAGTCGCTGACCCATTATACAAAAGGTACGCAGTCACCTAACAAGTAGGCTCCTACTGCTTGTACGTACACGGTTTCAGGTTCTATTTCACTCCCCTCACAGGGGTTCTTTTCGCCTTTCCCTCACGGTACTGGTTCACTATCGGTCAGTTGGGAGTATTTAGCCTTAGATGATGGTCCACCTATATTCAGTCAAAGTTTCACGTGCTCCGACCTACTCGATTTCACTTAAAATGCATTTTCATGTACGGGACTATCACCCTGTATCGTGGCACTTTCCAGAGCCTTCCATTAACACATAATAAGCTTAAGGGCTGTTCCGATTTCGCTCGCCGCTACTTTCGGAATCTCGGTTGATTTCTTTTCCTACGGGTACTTAGATGTTTCAGTTCTCCGCGTTCGCCTCGTTAACCTATGTATTCAGTTAACGATACCTGCAAGCAGGTGGGTTTCCCCATTCGGAAATCCTAGTCTCAAGTGCTTTTTACTAGCTTGACTAGGCTTATCGCAAGTTAATACGTCCTTCATCGCCTCCAACTGCCAAGGCATCCACCGTGTACGCTTAGTCACTTAACCATACAACCCAAACGGGTCTTTGTTTTGTGACAGTTTAACTTCGCCAGAAGTTAATATTGAATACTAAAGTAGATACCAATCAACAAACGTAAAACGTTCATTAAATGGCACTGAATGATACTGCTATCATTCTTTTTTACTTTTGAAAACTCTGTACAAATAACAAATGTTATTCATACGAATTTTATTATCAGCTTTTCCAAATTTTTAAAGAGCA
>NZ_BADU01000111.1:0-253 GCF_000239875.1 Pseudoalteromonas sp. BSi20311
AACATCCACGCTTTGATTTATTTCAGGCACAAAAAAACCGACTTAATGTCGGCCTATGTATGAAAGTAGTGGGCGCAGGACGTGTCTTGTAAGAGTGAACCTCCGACCGCCTGGTTCGGAGCTTACTACTTTTCCATATTCACTTTATTTCAGGCACAAAAAAACCGACTTAATGTCGGTTTATGTATGAAAGTGGTGGGCGCAGGACGTATCTTCTAAGAGTGAACCTCCGACCGTCTGGTTCGTAGCTTAG
>NZ_BADU01000110.1:0-3537 GCF_000239875.1 Pseudoalteromonas sp. BSi20311
TTATTTTTAGTTATTAATTACTAGGGTCTGTTGACCTTTGCGGATTACAATTTGTTCAAACTAGGAGCGGTTTAATCGCGGCGCGAGGTTTGTAACCTAGTGGGCTAAGTAAAAACCGAGCAACAAAGAGTAAATCGCTCCTAGACAGAACCCGAAGGGCAGCGCCTGTTTGGCATTGATGCTGCGTTATCGCCTATTTATGGGGAATAACCACACCACATAGGCTCTGCCTTGCCTAAATACCAAATAGACTGCTGAAAATTTAACCTTGAAAGGTCAACAGACCCTAATGAGCGCTTTAATTATCAATCATTATCTGCATTTGTTCACTAACCCAATTAAGTGCTTCGTGGTAAGCATCAGGCACATCATCACCTAAGTTAAGCTGTTGGGCTTTATCGTTAGCAGCGTGCCAGTTACCCTGCTCATAGAGGGTTACTAAGTTTAAATACTCAGCAAGCAGCCCTTCATTGTTTAACAATGCCGCTTTTATCTCATTTGAAAGCGGTAGTTTAAGCATTACACTGTCCATCTCTTCATCTAGTATGGCATCCATAAGCGACATCATGCCGGCTAAAAACGCTATTCCAGTATCTCTAAGTTTGCCATGTGAAATTGCTAAAAGCTCACAAAAACGCGCGCGTGTTAGCGACAACCTAATAAGCTCCAGAGGTTTGTCTGCAGAGACTTGTGCGGCAAATAATAAAGAGAGTAGTTTTTTTATTTCAGCCGCGCCCAATACAATAAGCGCTTGTTTTATAGTGTTTATTTCAGAGCGGCGAGCAAATGCTGCCGAATTTGAGTAGCGTAGCAGCTTATACGATAAGTTGACATCACGCTCAAATACATCGGTGATTTTTTTAAGATCCATTTCTACGCTGGATGTTTCATAGAGTAGCTCAGCCAATGCCATGCCCGATGGCGGTAACGCCTTGCTTTGCACCATTTCTGGTTTTGAAAAGAAAAAGCCTTGAAAGTATTCAAAACCTAGTTCAAAAGCTTGATTGTAAAGCTCGTAAGTTTCAACTTTTTCTGCGAGTAACTTGATATGTGGGTAAGGTTTTAAATCCTCTATGATCGTTTTAACGTTTTCAATATCACAAGTTAAAAAGTCGACTTTAATAATATCGATAAACGGATAAAAGTGCCGCCATACAGGTTGATGTGCATAGTCATCTAGCGCTAGCGTATAGCCTTTTTCTTTTAGGTCTTTAACAATTGCCAATAAGCGTTTACCTGGCTGGACGGTTTCGAGTATTTCAATTACCACCCCATCTTTGTTTAAAAGGGTTGGGTAGCCTTTTAACAAGGTGTCTAAGGTAAAGTTAATATAAGCGGGTTTATTATCAGTTAAATCTTCTAAGCCAAAGTTAAATTGACTGCCTTCAATCAGTCGAGACGTGGCTTCATCGCCGTCAATATTTGGAAAAACGTTATCTACTCCATCACGAAATAAAAGCTCGTAGCCAATTAGTTCTTTATTGCGATCTAAAATAGGTTGCCGAGCAGCGTAAAAATACATATTGGATTCCGAAAGAGTAGAAATTGATTAACATTGTAATAATATATTGGAAAACATTCAAAATAGCATCGGTAAAATGAATTATTATTAATGAAATATCATGGCTTAGGTGATTTTTATTAATCTAAACTCATTGTTTTTTATTCTATTTGTTTTAAAAGCGAGCGAATAGATGGTTTTTTATCTACTTAAATTAGCGGGTTGGAGTTATTAGCAATTACCGTGTTATAGTTCAGTAGAAAGCTTTTATTCCAATACTGTCTTAATTATAAGATTTCAAGAGTCATTATTTGGATTACAAGCCTGTTATTACTTTTTTAAGTGGAGGCGAATTTGGAAACAGGAATGATTATTTCATTGGCATTATATTTTATTGTAATGCTGGGAATAGGACTATACGCATATAAGCAATCTACCAGCGATATATCAGGGTATATGCTAGGTGGTCGTAATTTAGCCCCCAGTGTTGCTGCCTTATCAGCGGGTGCATCAGACATGAGTGGTTGGTTACTTATGGGCCTACCTGGCGCAATGTACTTGTTTGGGCTTAGCAAGGTTTGGATTGCTATTGGCTTAGTATTAGGCGCATGGGCAAACTATTTCTTAGTCGCCCCAAGACTGCGTGTTTATACTGAAAAAGCAAATGACTCTATTACCATCCCTGATTATTTTGCAAATCGTTTTGATGATAACAAGAATATCCTCCGTGTGATCTCTGCAATTGTTATTATTGTGTTCTTTACTTTGTATACTTCATCAGGCGTAGTCGCCGGTGGTAAGTTATTTGAAAATTCATTTCAGATGAGTTACGAAATGGGTTTATACATCACCACGGGTGTGGTTGTTGTTTACACCTTATTTGGTGGTTTTTTAGCGGTTAGCCTAACAGACTTCGTGCAAGGTTGTATTATGTTTATCTCCTTGCTTGCAGTACCTATCGCTACTTATATGATGCTTGATCAGCCATTTATGGATACTTTAGCAAATGCAAATTACCAGCAGTTGTTAAGTTCACCAAAAGCCAGTGAAATCCATTCATTGAATATGCTTGATTGGTTTGCTGGTGGTTCTACCATTGCTATTATTTCTGCGATGGCTTGGGGCTTAGGCTACTTTGGTCAGCCACATATTATTGTTCGCTTTATGTCTATTCGCTCAGTAAAAGAAATGCCAACTATGCGTCGTATTGGTATGTCTTGGATGACACTATCTGCGATTGGTGCGGTATTTACCGGTTTATTTGGTGCTGCTTTTATGATTGAAAACCAAATGCCTATTGCCGATAAAGAGACCATTTTCTTAGTATTAGCTGAACTTATTTTCCACCCATTAATTGCTGGTTTCCTACTGGCTGCTATTTTAGCTGCGATTATGAGTACGATTTCATCGCAATTATTGGTGTGTTCAAGCTCGCTTACTGAAGACTTCTACAAGATTTACTTAAACCGCGATGCCTCGCAAACTGAGCTGGTGTTAGTAGGGCGTATTAGCGTAATACTGGTTGCGTTATTTGCTATTTACTTAGCGTATGACCGTAATAGTTCAATACTTGATTTAGTTAGTAACGCATGGGCTGGTTTTGGTGCTGCATTTGGTCCACTTGTCTTGTTTAGCCTTTACTGGAAACGTATGAACTTAAAAGGGGCTATTAGCGGTATGGTTGTTGGTGCTTTAACAGTGCTTGTATGGATTTATGCGCCTATTACCATTAACGGTGAGAGCTTAAGCAGTGTAATTTATGAAATCGTCCCAGGCTTCATTTTAGCGAGTATTGCTATTGTGGTAGGAAGCCTTGTGACAGCTGAACCGAAAAAAGAAATTACTGATCTGTTTGATGAAGTTGAATCGTCATTGTAACTGATTAGCTAACGTAAAGTGTTGGTTTTTATAAATGCCAATCAGTTTAACTGGTTGGCATTTTTTATTGACTTACCTTTAGTAAAGACCATTCATCTCGTTTAAACAGCTGAGATTATGACGCTTAATCACCGATTACTCGCCTTTAGCTATTATTA
>NZ_BADU01000109.1:0-3652 GCF_000239875.1 Pseudoalteromonas sp. BSi20311
CCGTGTAGGCATGTGATTAAAAAGGCAACTTTACTTGTATGATTCGCTAGTTTTACCGATAGGTTTTAAACACACTATGAATGCCAACCTATTATTCATACCAGACACTTTGACTATTATTATTTAGTTGTTTACACCCTCTATAGGCTGGACTAAGTTAATGACATTAACCAGACTATTAAACGCCTCCCTAGGGAAAAATCATGCAACAGAGTGTCCCATCTGCAATATTTATAAATTTTTTAGGTAAAGCACCTCAATGGTATAAATACACCATTATTGCATTTTTAATAATTAACCCGCTGCTGTTTCAATTAAACCCTTATTTGTCTGGCTGGGTACTGGTTATTGAGTTTATTTTTACACTGGCCATGGCGCTCAAGTGTTACCCACTGCAACCTGGTGGTCTACTTGCCATTGAGGCACTATTAATTGGTATGACATCAACCACGCAAGTTGAACATGAAATAGCACAAAACCTAGATGTGCTTTTATTACTTATTTTTATGGTTGCCGGTATTTATTTCATGAAAGATCTGCTGCTGTATATTTTTACCAAGTTAGTGGTTTCAGTAAGAAGTAAAACCGTTTTATCGCTTGCGTTTGCAATAGCTGCTGCGTTTTTATCAGCTTTTTTAGATGCCCTAACTGTAATGGCGGTTGTTATTGCGGTGGCCATGGGCTTTTATAGTATTTATCACAAGGTGGCCTCAGGAAAAGATTTTATTAGTGAGCACGATATTAACGATGATAACCAAGTAAAAGAGATAAACCGTCAAGAGCTTGAAGAGTTTCGTGCTTTTTTACGTAATTTACTCATGCATGCCTCGATTGGGACCGCACTTGGCGGCGTGTGCACTATGGTTGGTGAACCACAAAACTTAATTATTGCAGAGCGAGCAAGTTGGCTATTTGGTGAGTTCTTTTTAAGAATGCTGCCCGTTTCTTTACCCGTGCTTTTTGCGGGCTTATTAACAACCTTTTTATTAGAAAAAACAAAAACCTTTGGCTATGGGGCAAAACTGCCAGAAACAATTCATGCTATTTTAAAAAACCATGCACAAACACTTGATAAAAAACGTACCAAACGCGATAGAGTTAACCTAACAATTCAAGCACTTATCGCTATCTGGTTAATTACTGGCTTAGCGTTACATTTAGCAACCGTGGGCTTAATTGGTTTATCGGTAATTATTTTAGCCACGTCGTCGGCCGGCATAATAGAAGAGCACCAACTCGGTAAAGCCTTTGAAGAGGCCCTCCCCTTCACTGCACTACTTTGTGTATTTTTTAGTGTGGTTGCAGTAATCATCGATCAACAACTCTTTACTCCCGTGATTACTTGGGTACTAACATTTGAAGGGCACTTACAATTGGTGATGTTTTTTATCGCTAATGGATTGCTTTCAATGGTCAGTGATAATGTATTTGTCGGCACTGTATATATAAATGAAGTTGCTGCAGCTCTAAAAGCAGGTCAAATAACTCGAGACCAATTTGATTTACTTGCAGTGGCAATAAACACCGGCACAAACTTACCCAGCGTGGCCACCCCTAATGGTCAAGCTGCTTTCTTATTCTTACTGACATCAACACTAGCTCCCGTGTTACGCCTATCTTACGGTCGAATGGTGTATATGGCTTTACCTTACACTTTTGTGCTTACCTTTGTTGGGTTAAGCGCGACTTATTTTGGCTTGAGTGAAATAACCAGTTTGTTTTATGACTGGGGGATAATACAACACCACATCCCTGTAGCGAATTCTGGGCATTAAGAGCTTCCCCGACTTTGAGGAGCTAGGAAATTTCATAGCTCCTCACTTTTTCCCTTTTACTTGCTCCGCTGTTTATCCTACGTCATAATCTAAGCCCTTATTTAAATACGGATTTGTTATGAACTGGCTTGCTAATCTAAGTACTCAACGTACACCTTGGTTATTATTCAGTGGGATTGTTTTTCTGCTTGAAGTCATCGCGCTCTTTTTTCAATACAACATGGGATTAGCACCGTGCATTATGTGTATTTACCAACGCACCGCGGTATTAGGCTTACTTTTTGCCGGTATTATTGGCGCCAGTAAACCAAACAACCTCGTAGTCCGTATTGTCGCTTATACAGTGTGGGGGGGTTCAAGTGTATGGGGGTTACTAATAGCTCGTGAGCACATTGAAATGCAAACAACCACAGATCCATTTGCATTTAGCTGTGAGTTTGAGCCAAATTTTCCAGAGTTTATGCCATTACATCATTGGATACCGCAATTTTTTGAGGCAACCGGTGATTGCGGAAACATAGATTGGCAATTTGCAGGCTTAAGTATGCCAGCATGGATGGAAGTTATTTTTGTATTGTTTACCGCCACACTTTTTGCGTTAGTGGCCAGTCGATTAATCTCTAAAAAGTCACTTTAATATGTTTACTTTTTTTTCAAGCCACGTTGACGAACTTAAACACTTAAAAGTTCGTCAAAGACAAACCGTTATTGCGATCTCGTTAAGTATGCTCTCTCCTAGTGACAGAGTGTTAATGCGTATTGTAAAGCTTATGCTACTAAGCCCATTTTTTTTAATATTTACCCTTTTTGAAGGATGGCTACTCGTGCCCTTTTTGATTGTGGCTGGTTTAAGCTACCCGCTACTAACCGCCCCCGTAGATGTTAATTTTGCTAAAAAGCACCTTGGTGCTGCCTTAAAACAGTTTTATCAGGGCGCATAGCGCCCTTTTAAGTTAAAACGCCACCTTTCCATCAAGTTTGGCTAGCATTTTTTTACCCACCCCTTTTACTTTAGCTAGATCTTCAAGTGATGCGAAATCACCATTGGTTTCTCTATAATCGATAATTGCCTGTGCTTTTTTCTTGCCAACACCTGGTAACTTAATTAACTGTTTTAAATCAGCAGTATTAATATTAACCACGGCTGATTGCACCTGCTTTGATAGCATATCGCTTTGCGCAAAGGTGGTCCCCATAGGTAATAAACATAAAGCAGCGGCTAATGAGATGATTTTAATTAATTTCATACTATTTCCTTTTGTGTTCTCACATGAACATTTGTTGATTATTTACACCCAGCACTTTTACATAACGTTGTGGTTACTAAGTACTAACGGTAACAATCACTCCTTGCGACTCCTTTACTGCAACGCGTTATAAAGTGACTTAATAAATAAAGTAGAGTTACTCTTTATTGTCAACCAAGCTGCAGATAAACTAAGGCTAAAGCTTGCAAAACCACGCGCAAGCTTGTACTGTATATAAAAACAGTAATCTAATGATTTAAAATAATCATATTGCCACGTAAGTAAGCAGGAGAAATCATGGCTGTTGTTGTTAAATATGTTGTAGAACGAAACGGAGTCGAGCGCATGACGTTTACTACTAAAAAAGAAGCTGATGCCTATGACAAAATGCTCGATATCGCCGAGTCACTAGAACTCATGCTTGAAAAAGTAGATGTACCACTAAGTGAACAACAGGTTGAGTCGCTCGCGCTGGAGATTGCAAAAAGTAAAGACGACTTTATGGCCGTACTTAAAGGTGGTAAAGAAGTACCCGCCAAGGCTAAAAAAACAAAGTCAGATAACGTTGCGGATATAAAAGATAAAGCAGCGAGTTAGTACTTTTAAAAGCTCAATAGTAATTATTAAAAA
>NZ_BADU01000108.1:0-19333 GCF_000239875.1 Pseudoalteromonas sp. BSi20311
GCGGATCTACTCTTGCTGTGCAGCATTGTTTTGTGGCTTCATAGTAAAATACAAACCAAAGTATAATCTTCGCTTCGCTCTAGAATAGTTAAAATGCCACCCAAGCTGATGATTGTAAGCCCAAATTGCAAACATAATTAAACCCATCTTTTTAGATTTATATTCATGAGATGGTACGTTCCCCAGTTAGAAGCGTTTTAAAACGCAACTAACTCCAAAGTGCCTAGTAACCTAGGCACTTTTTTTATGCTTACAAACTATAAAATGCTCTTTTTGTAAGTTTATTTAGCGCCTCTTTTACGATAAATAATTAACCAACTATAAATAACATGTTAAATCTTATAGCAGAGTCGATCCTGCCACCTAAATTAAAGATATTTTAATCTGAATAACTATTCACAAAAAGTCTTTATAATGCAGTTAAATAATTAATAAAATCAAAAAACCCCGATATAAAAGCAAGATAAAGGAAATTTAAAATGAATAATTATACAATTTAAAATAAAAAATCGATTAACTACTAAGCTAACAAACCCACTTCAGATTAAAAAAACTAATAGCTCACCAGCAATTTTTATCGCTTTATTTTTAACCACATCGCGGGCAATATGCGCATGTTTTCAACAGACACAACCTCGGAGCGAATAACATGAACCCAATTAATACACTTAACCAAACAGCCACAACTCACGTTGCCGTTAAGCCAACTAATCGCAAAGCAAGAATGCTTGCTAAACTTAACCGTTACGGAAAAAAATTAGCACTTGGCGGTGCAATTCAATACAAATAATCACCCAACCATGATTTTGTATTGTTGCAGCAAACACCCAACCTCTAAATGAAGACTCTTCTTTAGCTCCTCCTGTTTGCTGCCAGCCACCTCATAGCTAAAAATCACCTTAAATCTTCATTATTTATAAAAAAAACCGCATTTACGCTCACTTTTTAAGCAAACGATCTTTTTGCTATTTACACAGACTACTCACCTAAGTATTATCCTGCATCACGACGTGGAGAGATGGCAGAGTGGTCGAATGCACCGGTCTTGAAAACCGGCAGGGGTTTATAGCCCCTCTAGGGTTCAAATCCCTATCTCTCCACCACTTATTTGTATTAATTGGTTTTATTCCGATTAATAACACGCAGAATAATGCGTCGGAGAGGTGTCCGAGTGGCCGAAGGAGCTCCCCTGCTAAGGGAGTATAGAGTTTGTAGCTCTATCGAGGGTTCGAATCCCTCCCTCTCCACCATTACTGAATATAAGCCACTTAATTGTGGTTTTTTTGTGCCCAAAAATAAGCTTTGCTGCTAATTGGGAGGGTGAGAGCCCTCGACTGGGTTCGATAAAGTGTCTGGAACAGTTTAGGCCGCTGCAAGCGTCGCGCAGCGATTAATTACAGGGATGTAAGTAAGTCTATCCCTCCCTCTCCACCATTACTGAATATAAGCCACTTAATTGTGGTTTTTTTGTGCCCAAAAATTTAATAACTTTCATTAGTTTATACGTTTTAAATGGCCTACTTGGCTTAGGCTATTAAATTAAACAAATTGTATGGTGTTATAACTTAGTGCATTATAAATGGTACTTTAAACCAGCTTAGGTTTAACCATGACAAAGCTAATATTACTACTGTGTTGTTTAGGTGCCTGCACTGTCAGCACAGCAAGTGAAGTAACCATTTATAAATGCACCATTAAAGGAGTACCGACCTTCAGTCAAACTCCGTGCGCTAAAGACGCTCAAGTGATTACGCTTAAAAACGTCAACATTATGCAAACCAATGCATCTAAATCTGAAAACACGCCAGTTACCGACACCTCAGTTGATGACTACCTAGAAATGCAACAAATAGAGCGCGATATTGTGCAGCTTGAGCTTAAAATAAAGCAATACCAGCAGGAATACGCGCAAAAGAAACAGCAAGTCGGTTACATGACCCAAGATAAAGCAAATCGTTTAGGCGCTGATTCGATTGCAGATGCAATTGCGACAGAAACTGCGGCACTTAAACAACGATTTGATCCGCAAATTAAACAAGCACAGCAACAAATAGCGGCACTCACTCAAAAAAAACAACAGCTTAGTCAGCAGCCTTAACTGCCTTTTTCACCGTAGCAATAAACGTTTGGATCTCTGACGCTGTATTGTATATGTGCGGTGAAATACGGATACCGAGTTTGCGCACATCCACACTTATGTTTGCTGCCTCCAATACCGCTAATACGGTTTGTTGATGCTCTGCAAAATCTAAAATAGCGGTACCACTGCACTGTTCTTTATCGTTTGGCGATACTAAAAAAGTCGCCAGCTGCTGCTGGATCAACGTTAACAACGCTAAATTATGCGACCTGACGTTATCGACTCCAAACTGGGCAATATATTCAATGCTATTAGCAGCAATAACATAAGGGAGTATAGAAGGCGTACCACCCCAAAACCTGAGTGTTTTAGCGTTATACTGAAAATGCGTAATATCAAACTCGAATGGATTTTGATGTGAAAACCAGCCAACATCTTTTGGTTCACATTGCGTTATTTGCTTTGGATTTACCCATAAATAGGCCGCACCTGGCCCCCCGCATAACCACTTCACACTTGAGCCAATCATAAAGTCAGCATTTAACGCCGTTAGATCGACAGGGATAACCCCTGCCGATTGCGCCACATCAATTATTGAGAGTGTATTCGTGACTTTACTCAGCGCCACAATATCGTTTATGGGAGCTTGTACACCCGTATTAGAATAAACATGGCTAACAAAGACCCCATCAATCTCTGAAGTTAAATATCGCTGCCATACCTGTCTATCACTCAAGTCTTCATGCTCAGGGATGTAGCGTATTTTTGCACATGCAGGCAGTGCTTTTTGCATTACAAACCCCATACTGGGAAAATCAGCCTGCGCCATTAATACTGTACACTGTGGTTTATTAAATACGGGGTGTGACATAACCAATTTGGTTAAACCACTGGATAAATTAACCTGAGGACAAAATTGCTCACTAGGCGCATTAAACAACTGCCCTAATGCCTCAGTAAATCTTTCAATGGCGGGTAACCACTGTTGCCATGGCTCTTTTACACTTTCTTGCCAAGGAGTAAAAAAATGTTCAGTGGCATTTTCTAAGCTCGTTTTTAATGGGCGGCCAACAGAGTGGCTTAATAAATAACAACCCTGTGGCATACAAAAATCATTTTTAGCCATATTAATTAATCCACTGTTTTAGCGTGTTTAAATCATCAAAGCGCGTATTTATGTCGTCACGCTTTGCCGCGGCACGCCTATCTCTTAACTTAGCTAATGAATCGAGCAGTACCGGTAGAGGAGGTCCACTGGCGGTTACTTTACTCATATGCTGTTGTTGCATGTGCTGTGATGGCTGAGCAATAAACTTTTCCACCAGCTGATTATGATGACCGATAGCGGTGTCGCCATGTAATTTACACACTTGAATAAATAGTTTGCCGTGCTTTTGAAACCAGTCTGTATTTTTATATTGTTCGGCCTCTAAAAAATCATCCATTAGGCTTTGCATACGCATGGCTTCACGAAGTATTTGTTGATCCTCTGGCATCATATATAAAAATTTATCCACCAGCATTTGCGAGTAACTCGGCTCATTGGCACTGCAAAGCCCTAGCAGCATATCAATAACATTAATACCGGCAAAGTCTCCCGCATTTGCACCACGGTAAACCTCTTTACCTACCCTGTAAGGCTTGTAATATGGACGTACACAATTAAAAAAACGTTCGGTGTCTAGCTGAGTGTATAAAGCGTTATTCGACGCTATTACATCCATTAATGCCGTTTTAACCACCTCAAGTAGTTCAGCCGTGACAGGGTGTGAAATGCCTAATGGCAGTATTTTTAATAAAACATCACTCGCACGTTTATACGCTAAAATACCTTGGGTGTTGTAATCTAAAAAAAGGGCTTCATCATCAAGATTTGTAAACCGTTTATAGGTGCCATTAATGGCTTTATTATGCGTGGTTAGATGCGCAGTAGCAAAACGAGGGGTTACACCTATAGAGGCACCAATATGCATAGCAAGCGCCGATGCTTCAACTAATGGTGAGGTTGTTTCTCTGCTCGGCTCTGTGATCTCATGCCTGCGACAAGCGGCCATAAACAAACCAACATTACCAAGCAAATCGAATGCGCTATCAAATCCTTCGTCGGTATTGCCTTCGGCCAATAAATCGCTGATCAGCGCATTGCCTTGCTCCTTTAGTGCCAGCTTTAAGCTATCACCAATCCCCTCAACATTAGCCTTATCGGTTTGCTGCCAATAAAGCTGTTCTAATTGCGAGTTTAAGCTTACAAACTCTGATCTTATCCAACGGTCAAACTTAGCAGTAAAAGAACTCATAACTACATCCTGTTATTATTATGTTTTAATGCTAACAAAAACCCCTGAGGGTAAAACGCCAAAAAAAATAGTAAAAACACCTTTAGTTAGCAATAATCACTACCAACATTAAAATAATTAATAAGATCCCATAGTCATGTTAGATAAAAAAGATCAGCAGTTACTGGTTGCCTTACAATCGCATGCCCGCATGTCAGTTTCTGAATTAGCCAATACCATTAACCTATCAGACACCCCTACTCTTAGACGTATCAAAAAGCTTGAGCAGGAACATGTAATTACGGGCTATCACGCTGCCATTAACCCTAAGTCGCTCAACCTTAATGTGCTGGTTTATGCTTTCGTGCGACTAAGTCAAAACTCGGTGAGTGCGGCACAGCAATTTGAGCAGCATGTAGAAAAGCTAGCCCATGTACTTGAGTGCTCTGTGATCTCAGGTAGCCACGATTATTTACTGAAAATTATTTCTCAGGATTTAGAAAACTATGAGCAGTTTGTAAAGCACCAGCTGGGGAGCTTAAGCTGCATCGCCAATATAGAGTCAACGGTAGTACTCAAACAGTCATTTAGTAAAAAGCAGCTACCACTTTAAAAAATAATACTATTTAGTGCCGATTCGCTATACTAAAATATCATTATAAAAATAATATTTAACAAGGATGCATGTGAATATTTTTCGTTCAACATCCAGTTCTTCTGCTTTTTACATATTGTTTGCGGTTGCGTATTTTGCAACTGGTAAGTTATTGACTAATTTTGCCTTTCAATCACAAGTCATCCCTATCTGGCTCCCTGCAGGTATTGCCCTAGTTGGCTGTTTTATCTGGTGGTGGCGTTTTATTCCAGCATTATTTATTGCCTCTGTCGCCTTTAATTTAAGTACCGGTGATAACGTTATTACTGATCAAGTTTTAATTGGCAATACATTAGAGCAGGTGTTACTAATCGGCTTTGGTGCTGTACTACAAGGGATGGTTGGCGCAGCTTTTTTAAAGTACTGGCTAGGCCATCCGTTGTATTTAAAACAACGCCAATCTATTATTTATTTTATTTTTGTCGTTGGTATTGTCGTTAGCCTAATATCGGCCAATATTGGCGTCTATGCTTTAAGTCAGTTTAACCCTGCTTACAGTATTGATAATCATTGGAGAAATGTTACTTTTTGGTGGCTTGGTGATTCTCTTGGTGTGCTGATCGCAACTCCTTTTATATTGGCGTTATTACAACCTAAATTTAAACGACATTACTTCACCCCACTACCTACCATCGCAGTTTGCTCGGTATTATTCATCTCTGTAGCTTTAACCACTAAGCTATACAACCAAGAGACGTATTCAAATGCGATACAAATAGCTAAGCGCGAAACATCTATTATTGAAAACAGTTTACTGAGCAATTTAAACCTCAGCCAAATAACCGTACAAAGCCTTGCAAGCCAAATACAATCAACACCGACTTTAAGCAAGCAAGAGTTTGATAGCTACAGTGCTAAACTATTGGCTGAGCATTCATTTATTAAAGCATTTTCATGGAACCGCAAAATTAACCAGGCTCAGGTCAGTGACTTTAACAAACAGCTTGATGAAATTTATAATACACACAACTTTGCTCCGAGCATTAAAGGCGCCCCATTATCAAACAACGATCCATTGGTGATTATCACTTATATTGCTCCTTTGTCAGAAAACCAATCCGCCATAGGTTTTAATCTCAACTCTCGTAAAGATCGTCGTGAGACTTTACTCGATCCACGTATCAAAAATCGCCCTGTCGGTACTAAAATAATTCAATTAGTTCAAACACAGCGACCTGAACCCGCGTATTTATTATTTTCTCCTGTGTATCAACAAAATAATGAGATTGCATCAATTAAAGGCTACGCAACAGGCGTATTTTTAGTGAAAAACATACTTGCTCAATCGCTTACCAAAGCACAAAATAAAATGTTTAATATCGCTATTTATGAAGCCAATGCTATTAATCCGTTTTATTCAAACGTCGAAAACAAACCAACTAAAAGCAATAAACTTACAACTATCGAAATTAATTTTGCAGGACAAACATGGCTAGTAGATTTAGCGATTAAAGATGAATTCTTACCGCATCAAACTAATAATATGACACTCTTTTTGCTTATTTTACAGGTCATTGTAAGCTCACTCATTTTACTTATATTACTGTTGTTTAATCATCAACACCTTGCACTTTCACGTTTGGTAGCAGAGCGTACTCGCTCTCTCGTTAAGGCTAAACAGCATTCTGATTTGGCAAATCAAGCTAAAAGCCGGTTTTTAGCAAATATGAGCCATGAAATTCGCACCCCGCTTAACGCTGTGATCGGCTTTTCAACCTTAGCTAAAAATGAAGAGAGTCCTGAAACTCTTTCTGATTATTTAAATAAAATTAATTTAGCATCTAACTCATTATTAAGTTTAATCAATGATGTACTCGATATCTCTAAAATTGAATCACAAAAACTAACCTTAGAAGTTGCTCCTTTTGATTTGAATGCGCTTCTTGCTCGGATCAGTAGCATGTTCGAGCAAAGCGCTGAACAAAAAGGTATTAACTGGAAAGTTGATAACCAATTACCAACCGACATTTGGTTTGAAGGTGATGTTATGCGAATTGAGCAAATTTTATTAAACCTGTGTAGTAACGCTATTAAGTTTACTTACGAAGGTGAAGTAAGTATTAGCGCATACAGCAAGGAGATCGCCGATAAACGTCATCAAATTACCTTGGCTATTAGGGACTCGGGTATCGGTATTGCCGCTTCAGAGCAAAGTAAATTATTTGATGCATTCACCCAAGCTGATAGCTCAACATCACGTAAGTTTGGTGGTACAGGGCTTGGTTTGGCAATCGCAAAAGAACTTAGCTTATTAATGTCTGGAGATATCAAAGTACAAAGTGAGCCAGGTAAAGGCTCCACTTTTACTCTGTCTGTCGAGTTAAATACCTGTGCTGTACAACAAGTAACGGCGAAGCACTCGCAACAGCATGTTGATTTAAGCAAACTAAAAATACTGGTTGCAGAAGATAACAGCGTCAATCAATTAGTGATAAAAGCAATGCTTAGCTCTTTGGGGATCACCCCAACATTGGTTGAAAATGGAGAGTTGGCAGTAGAACAAGTTAAAATAAATGACTTCGATTTAGTGTTAATGGATTGCCAAATGCCAGTTATGGACGGTTACCAGGCCACCGCATTGATACGGAAAACTAAAAGTGCTGAACAATTACCTGTGATCGCCTTAACCGCTGATGTAATGCCTGAAGATAAAGCCAATGCCTTAGCAATTGGTTTTAACGAACATCTTGCAAAACCTCTCGAACTCGATAAGCTCACACAATGCTTATCTCAATATATCGAGCAGGATGAACCATAAGGTTTTATCCAAAATAGAAAACCGAATATGGCTGTCGAATTATTATCAAAATTAACAAGTAACACACAGACAACAGTAGTAGGCAAAGCATTATGAGCCACTTTTCTCACAGTTGGTTTAATAGTATTAATCAAATTGATGCAACACAGTGGCATCAATTTTTTGGTAACGACCCATTCACCCAACATGCTTTTTTATATGCACTTGAGCAAAGCCAATGTGTAAGTGCTAAAACAGGTTGGCAGCCTCATCACTTAGCCATTTATGAAGGCGATAAACTAGTTGCGCTTGCCCCTGGCTACTTAAAAGCGCACTCCTACGGTGAATATGTATTTGACTGGGCATGGGCTGAAGCTTATGAAAAAAATGGCTTAGATTATTACCCTAAATGGCTATGTGGTATTCCCTTTAGCCCGATTGAGGGACAAAGAATACGTATTATGCATAGCAATCCAAAGCTAGTGTATAAGTACATAACAGAGCAACTTAATAGCCACTGCGTAGAACAGGCATGGTCAGGCTGGCATGTAAACTTTTGCGACAAAGCACAAGCCACCCACCTTTATGATACCGGTGCTATGCGAAGAATCGGCGTGCAGTTTCAATGGTTTAATAATAACTTTAAAGATTTTGACGATTTTTTAAAAGCCTTTAATGCCCGAAAGCGTAAAGCCGTTAAAAAGGAGCGCGCTAAAATCACAGAGCAAAATATCAGTATTGAATGGCTCAAAGGCGAGAAAATCACTACCGCTACAATGCAGCTTTTTTGTGAGTTTTATCAACGCACTTATTTAAAACGATCGGGTCATTTAGGCTACTTAAACAGTGATTTTTTTAGCTTGTTACACGCTTTAATGGCTGACAAATTGCTCATTATGCTAGCCAAAAGAGACCAGCAAGTAATTGCCGCCACCTTAAGCTTAATTGATGATAATACCCTTTACGGCCGCTATTGGGGTGCTAGTGAAGAGATAGATTCGCTTCACTTTGAGCTGTGTTATTACCAAGGGATTGATTATGCTATTAAGCATAACATTCAGTGCTTTAATGCTGGGGCACAAGGAGAGCATAAAATCGCTCGTGGTTTTCAACCGGTAATCACTTACTCTGCCCATCACATTGTTCACCCCGATTTTAATAATGCCATTGCAGATTACTTAGAACGCGAATGCCAACATATCGAAATTTACAAACAACAATGTAGCACTTTATTGCCGTTTAAAAATGAGTAACTGATTATTTGCAGGCATCGCAGTATCGCTGAGTAACTTAAGCCCATATTGCACTGCAAGCTGCTCAACCGCTTCGAAATCACGAATACCACTAAGCGGATCGCGACTTTGCAATAAACTATTAAATTCATCATTACTGGGGCTGGTAAACTCCCCTTTATATTTGAAAGGGCCATATACACACACCCCCCCTTGCTGGTTTAAGTGCTGATTTACTCCAGCAAAAAAACGCGTAATTAACTCCCAGCTCACTATGTGAAAAGTATTAGCAGTATATACCGCATCCACTTTATTTACTGGCCAAGAATAGTTTAGATCAAGTAATAAAGGCGGATGCAAGTTTGCCAGTTGCACCTCATCATGCCATAACTTTATTCCTTGATGATTAACCTCTCGATCACTGGTATACCATTGTAAATGTGGCAATTTTTTGGCAAAGAAAACACTATGCTGCCCCGTCCCCGAGCCTATCTCAAGTACTGATGCTGCATTTTGCAATGCAGGCTGCAAAGCCGTAAGTATATGATTTTTATTATTTTCGCAGGCTTGTGAAAACGGTTTGGTCATACTGATGCACCTAAATTGCAAATGAATGCACAATAGTAAAACAAATTTCAGCTATTCTGTCGTGAGTAAATTGACCAAAATAATAAAATAACATCAATTTCAATACGTTAAATTATCTTTACCGAGCTGGTACGCTATATGCTTTTATTAAATTACTCACTTAATGAGTACTAAACTACAAAAGGATAACATTATGTATATTTCACCTTATACCGCAGTAGATGCTGCAATGGCAGTTACAGACAAAAGCCTAGATAAAACGAGTTATGAAACAGATTGTAGAGCAACGGTTATCGACTTACTTTCTCATGTAAAAAATACTCAAAAGGCACAAAACAAACATGAAACAGACCAAATATTTATTCTTGGCTACAATTAAAATTCTGTTTAGCCTTGTAACCGGCTGTTTATATAAATACATTGTTTAAGTCGACTTAAAATCAGTTTAAGTCGACTTTTTAGTTTTAATCCCACTTGTTAACTTGCCTTGACGCCCTCTACTTTTTAGCTATACCGTTGTAAATAGTAATAACAGCACCATATCTTTTTATATAGCGTAGTTAAATGTCATATATTCTCTTTTATAGGAGTACTAATGAGTAACTTTAGAACAGAATCAGATAGCATGGGCACACTCAACGTGCCCGCTGGCGCACTTTATAAAGCACAGACCCAACGCGCCATTAATAACTTTACGATCAGCAGACTCACAATGCCGCAACAATTTATTATTGCCTTAGCGTATATCAAGCAAGCTGCTGCAATAGCCAATTTCAAACTAGGTCATTTAGATAAAACGAAAGCAAATGCGATCGACCATGCCTGCCAAGAAATTATTGATGGTCAGCATTATGAGCATTTCCCTGTTGATATTTTTCAAACGGGATCAGGTACCAGCTCAAATATGAATGCCAACGAAGTTATTGCAAGTTTGGCTTCAAAACATGCTAATCAACCTATTCACCCTAACGACGATGTGAATATGGGACAAAGCTCGAATGATGTTATTCCCACTGCAATCGCCTTAAGCAGTGCTATCAGTGTTGATAAAAAATTACTGCCAGCACTAGCAAACTTAGCCGACGCCTTAGAGCAGAAAAAAGCAGACATCGGTCATATAGTTAAAACTGGGCGCACTCATTTAATGGATGCAATGCCAGTGACCTTTGAGCAAACACTCAGCGCATGGCAATCGCAGGTAAAGCACGCAGCCAGCGGTATTGAGCATGCACTAATACGTGTTTGTGAGCTGGCTCAGGGGGGAACAGCGGTCGGCACCGGTATTAATGCCGATCCACAATTTGCTACGCTATTTGCCAAACAGCTAAGTGAAAAAGTAGGGATTAACTTTATCCCCAGTGATAACTTTTTTTATAATATTGGCTCGCAAGATGCCATTGTGGCTTTATCAGGGCAGCTGAAAGTCTATGCCGTTGCGCAAATGAAAATAGCCAACGATCTACGTTGGATGAATTCAGGGCCGCTTGCGGGACTTGGTGAAATAGAGCTTGAAGCATTGCAGCCTGGTTCATCCATTATGCCTGGCAAAGTGAACCCGGTGATCCCAGAAGCCGCTGCAATGGCTAGTGCGCAAGTAATCGGTAACGACGCCACAATTACCGTAGCAGGCCAAGCTGGCAACTTTGAGCTTAACGTAATGCTACCCGTGATTGCTTATAATATCCTGCAAAGTACAGAGATACTTGCTAACAGTGCGCAAGCACTAGCGGATAAAGCCATTGCTAGCTTTAAAGTTAATCAAGCACAGATTGATAAAGCGCTGACTAAAAATCCTATTTTAGTTACTGCACTCAACCCAGTTATTGGCTATGAAAAAGCAGCAAAAATTGCCAAACAAGCTTACCAGCAAGCAAAGCCAATTATTGATATCGCCGAGCAAGAGACTGACCTATCTCGCTCAGAATTAGAGGCATTACTCAATCCAGCTAAATTAACCCAAGGTGGGTTAATGTAAAAGCGCCATTAATGGCGCTTTAATATATTGATAGTAGAGTTTTTATTGCCGTAATGGATGCACCGTGTATGATAGTGATGAATAATTCATCACTATCAGGAACGATTATGCGTACTCCATTACTCGCTCTACTGCTACCACTTTGCTTAACAGCTTGCTTAGAAACCACCTCAAATGAAACTGAGCAAACTAAAACCAATGCGGTAGAAAACACGTCTACGCCGATACCACAACAAAAACTACCACAAGCGAATAACCAAAATAAAATAGCACAGCAACTACCGGTTGATGCTGCAAAAGAAGTGTCGCTTGATGATATTAAAACAGCAAAAAATAAATTAAATAACCTCATAGTAGATAAACAATGTTCAACTAGTTCACAGTGTAAAGTCAGTGCTGTTGGTAGCCGTGCCTGTGGTGGACCAAGTGATTACATTGTGTACTCTACACAAAGCGCACCCCAAGAGCAGGTCTCAGCCCTAAGCGATACGATCACTCAATTGGAAAGTACCTATAATGCGCAAAAAGGCATGATGAGTATTTGCCAACATTTAACTGCGCCAAGCACTCAGTGTGTTGAAAATAAATGTGTTAAACTTGAAGGCTCTGCGGTAAGTGTATTTTAAGGATTAGATTATGAGTTGTTTGTCATCCGTAATTAAGCTATCAGCTACCTGTGTTGTTATGACTATGCTACTTAGCGGTTGCAGTAGTGCACTAACATCAAGCAAAGCTCAAAACGCGAGTGAATCTGTTTTAAATACTCAACTTAATGAGCTTACAAGTAATAAAAGCTGCACAGCCAGCTATCAATGTAAGGTGTTAGGTGTTGGCTCGCGTGTCTGTGGGGGGCCGAGTAAGTATGTTGTGTACTCAACATTAAATCACTCTCAAGAACAAGCAGAGCAATTAGCGCAAAAAATCACTGAGCAAGAACAACTAGATAATGCAATGCTTGAGTTCAAAGACTGTTCACCAGTGCTAGAAGTCCACTCTTTATGTATTGATAATCAATGTAAAACAGTTAACTACCAGTAGCAGTTCGTTTCGGTGTTAATCTAATAGTGGTATTAACACCGAAATAACCACCACCATGAAAATACACACACCTGCCTTAAAAATGTATTCCAGTGGCATTTTTTTCTGTACCCAGTAAGCATATATAAAACGCACGAAGTAGCTTGCCGCCGTGCCAAATAAAGCAAACATAAGTAAGTAGGCAATCAATAAGATATTCACAGCGGCACTTTTTTAGAAAATAATAGCCCCAGTGTAAGTATTTTACATAAAGAAGGCAAAAGGGTTACTTAGTCTTTTTTGTATGCTCAATGAGTAACTCTGCTACCTGTTGCTTTACCGCTCTTTTATCATCTACTGCCACTTCAAACCGGCTAGCCAATTGCGCTATTTCGTCATCATTTAAATTAAACGATAGTCGTTGCCGTGTTTTTTTAGACTTGACATCAAGACCTAAAATTTTACGGATCATATCTGAGGGAGTGAGCTCTTGATCGATAGCTTGTTTTTTTATCGACTTTTGTACCTCACTACTCAAATCAAATGCCATTTGCGTGGCGCGCACAGCTTGCTCTTGGCGCAACCACTTGTCTTTAGCATCACTCACTGGGCATCTCCAGGAAACAAATCAACAATATCGCTAATTGGGCGAGTTAACGTCAGTGAGACTTCTGTTTCACCTCCCTCCCAAATCTCTATATTAACGCTATGTCCTTCATCAGGAGAGGCTAAGCAAATCATTTCGCATGGTTCACCACCTTCTTGCTCATAGCGAGGCAGCGTTTGGCCACGAAAGTCTTTATTATGAAAATAACATACATAAGGCGATTCACTTTGTTGATAGCTTTTCGCTAAAAATTGCATAAAACGCTCAGGGGTATTTTGTACCGTGATATGTGTTAATGACTCTTCATCAAAAATACGCGCAAATTCATCAAGACCAAAGATCTCTTCAACTTCATCACGCTGAATTTTTATAGAGAAGTTTGCCCACTGTTCACCATCATTTTGCTCTATTTGTAAAAACACCACTTGGCCAGTGTTAGTTTCAAGTACAAATTCAGTATCACTGCTGTGTTGGTACTGATACGTTTGCACATCAATAACGTGCAACGTTTGACCTTTAAGCCATGAAGGATAAGCAAACGAATCAATGACAGTAAACATGTCGCCTTTTTTAAGGTCACTCGCATGATTAAGCTGACGTTCTGGCTTTTTTTTAGATTTGAAAAAATTAAACATATAAGGTGCCTCTGTAAGCAAAAAAGGTAACGGAGCGAAACTCGGTTACCTTTTTGATATGGTTCTAAATGTTAGCTATTTTGCTTCGCTTTAATGCGCGCTAAAATATCAGCACTTTTTGGATTCGTATCACCAATACCTGCTTCAGCCATTTTAGCTTTTAAATCGTCGCCATTAACATCTGCTTCTAGAGACTTTGCAGCACCTAATTGATCAGTACGGTCTTGTTGGCGTTGCTTAATACGCTCAAGCGACTGACGCGCCGATGTCATTGATGAATTATTAGTATTAAGCGTGCTGTTTACAGCCATTGTCGCTTGCTGAACGCTTTCTGTGGTTTTAACCATAGTAAGCTGACGCTGATTTTCCTTAATTGATTTTTCAGCATCTTTTACTTGCTGCTTCAAAGTCACTATGTGATTACTAAAGCCCGCTAACACTTGCTCGTGCTCAGCTTTCTCAGCTTCAAAGTCACCAATTTTTTCTGCAATTTCTAATGCTAATGCTTCATTCCCTTTTTCAAGGGCTTGACCTGCATAAGCTTCATGCTCAGCAATTGATGCATCTACTGCGCTAATTTTACGCTTAGTTTGCATTTCTTTAGCCATCACTTCTGTTAGACTTTTTTTAGCACGATGTAGTGCATTTTGCGCATCGGCAATTTCTTGTTCAAAAATACGAATACCATTCGCATCAACAATTGCTTCGCCCGCTTCACGCGCGCCGCCACGTACCGCTGTAAATAATTTTTTTAAAATACTCATAATCTTAACTCCAAAAACTTGTTTATATCCTATTAGGTAAAGCGAGAGCCATATACTATAAGCTATCAGCATTTACCTATGCGGGTATCCTAATCGTTTAAATACAAGGTCACGGCTTCTAGTGCATCAATTGCGTTATCGGCTAATGTCACTAGCTCGTGGGTAACGTCATCTAATGATGAATTTACCGACAGTGCACCAAAAATCGCATATTTATTATCAATTTTAGCAAATGCACTTAGCGGAATTGGCACGTTTAAACGCAGTAGTGTTTCGTTTAACTCGTCGCGTAACTCGCTTTTTACTTCGTCTTCACCAAACAAATAGCTAATACATAATAATTGCTCTTGTGTTTGGGTAACAAAAATTGGAAGCTCATCGTTTCCATCAACAATGACTTGTAAAACATCTTGCTCACCTGGATTGGCAATCAAGAAAGACTCAAAGTTAGCCCCCTCAGTTTCAAAAGACGCTAATTTTATTGAAAGTTCATTTAATTCCATGTCTCTGCCTTTTTGTCGTTTGACATATTATGTCTGAGTTAAGATTCGCATGGTCGACATATTATGTCAACCATGTTTTATTAATTTTTATACAATTCACTTTCTATTTGCCAAGCAGCCCGGTAATAATCATATAAGCGACCAGAACCTAACCTATTGACTTCAATATCGTTAACTTGTTCAAAATAGTTATTAGGAAATGCAAAACTGGCTAGTAAATATTTTTTACTAATCCACCGAGAGGGCACTGGCATATCAGTCACATTGCTAATACGCGTACTCGGTGATTGCCCCATTTTAGTGGCAATTGTCCATCCCCACTGACCAAACGAAGGTATGTTTTGCTGATATTGCTCTACATAGTCAAAACCGGCCGCTTTAACGGTTTTAGCAATACTTAAAAACGCCTTTTTTGCATGATAAGGCGAGGTTGACTGTACTGCCATTGCGCCATCGGGTGCCAACAATTGACGTACATGATTATAAAAATAGTCGCTGTACATCTTATTCAGATCGGGGTGATTAGGATCAGGTAAATCAATTAATATAGTATCGAACTGCTTAGCCTGATCCAGCAGCCTTTCAACTTCTAAAAATGCATCGCCCACAATAATATTTGCTCGCGGGTCATGCATCGATTCATTATTGAGTGCCACTAGTCGCTGTTTAATATCTTCAGGCGGTGTGTATTGGTTATTTTTATGACCAAATAAATTAAGTAGCTGTCCATCTAAATCAATTAAGGTTACTTCCTCAACCGGCCACTTTAATACATCTCGCATGGCTAACCCGTCGCCGCCGCCAATAATCAAAACACGGTCATGACGATTAGATGCCAGCATGGCAGGATAAACCAGCATTGAGTGATATATTTGCTCATCTACACTAGAGAACTGCAACCGACCATTTAAGTATAGATCGGTGATAGGCTGTGGCTGATTTTTACTTAAGCGTTCGGTTAACACCACATGCTGGTATTTCGTTGCTTGGGAATAAATAACTTTATCTTTGTATAGTACGTTACTTAGGTTATCCATCCAGCTACTACCAAACTGTAAAATAAAAGCGAATAACACCAGCAGTAATATATGGCAAACCAATAGCAACTTAGCAAAGCGTACATAGCTATGGTAACGCCATAAAAAGGCAAGGCCGGCAATAATATTAAATAGCGCAGTCCAAGCGGCGGCTTGCATTATTGGCATCGCGAGCATAATACTCACCCAAATTGCCGCGCCAATACCAGCGCCAATATAGTCAGCCCCATATATAGTGCCGGCGTTATTTTCTAAAAAACGTCCATAAACATGCTGGCGAATACGCGCAATAAGCGGTATTTCCATACCAATAAATAGCCCTAATATTAAGCCAAATACATAAGGTAAAAAGCGCGACCACTCTTGCAGCTTTTGAAACACATAACCATTAAGAATAACGTCAGGGGGAATATTAAAAATGCTTGAGAATAAATGAGGAAGTGAATAACTTACAGCAATAATACTGGCAATGGCTAATATACAGCCCATACCTATGAGCGCAATAATGCTTTCTAGCCAGGCAAATGCGGTAAAGGCATCTTTAAACCAACGCGCTAAGAATGCCCCCATCCCCATAGCTACAATCATAGTGCCTATCATGGCGTAAATTGCACTCTCAACTGAACCAAGTACTCGGCCAGCGTAATGAGAAAGTAAATATTCATAAATAAGGCCGCACCCAGCGAGTACGGCCATAACAGTGATCAGTAAAATATCATGCCCAAGTAAATTAAATTTACTTGGGGAAGCTTGAGTTGATGACACGTGATTATGCACCCAGTAGTGTGGCCATAGTGATCCCGACGGCAAATGATACAGCTGCAGAAATAGCGGCAACACCCACATTCTTTTGACGGTTCACTTCATCTGAAATGTTACATCCAGACAAGATGATTTTAATCGTCAGTAAGTGCAGTAAAATGAAAGCAACCAAACAAACAACGGCACTTAGCGCCCAGTAAAGTAAACTCGCGTTAATATTATCAGCGGCATAAGGAGCGATGCCTGTTGCAGCAGTAATGGCTAATGCACTACCAATTAAAAAGCCGGCATAGCGAACACCTACTGCTAAATTACCATCAACAATAGCTTGTTGTAGGCAATCGCCACTTTTATTGGTGCGCTTAAATAACTGCACTCGGTATTGGCTTACTAACAGTAATACCACACTGCCAATTACAAAAGCGGCGATAACAATAGGAATGCCATGCCAGCCTTCGGTAGCAACCCACAATAGTGCAGAGCGAATAACCACTGCAACACTTACTACATGGCCAAAATCAATAATTGATGCAGTAACGTTACCTTTGACTATTTCGTTATGTAAGCTCACTTTACGCAGCGCCACTTTATCTTGAAAAAAGTGACCCAGCTTTATAAGCAAAATTGCTAATGCGCCATAGCCAAGCATTAACAGAGCTTCTTTTTGTAACGTAGCAGCAAAGGCACCACTACTCACGCCAGTTAACACAATCGCAAGGGCAACTAAGCCAGCGGCAAAGCTTATTCCGAATGCAAAGTTATCGCGCTCGGTAATTTCATCATTGGCATGTAAATTAGACACCCAACCTTTAATATACTTTAAGCTGACAAACAGTAAGATGATAATTGCAAAGTCTACAGCCAGTGCTTGCAAAGACCACATAGTTATTCCATTAAATTCATACATATTATTCTAACTCCAACGTTATTCTTTACTTACCACGACTTACGCCGCGCGAGGTTCTGCTACTGCTGTTACGAACCGATCCTGAATTATTGCTGTAACTACTCGCTCTTGAGTAACTGCTACGACTTTTAGGCGGCGTATAACTGCTGCGACTCAAACCTGATGCACCTGTTTTTTTACTCGCATAAGGACTAGTGAACTGCTTGCCTTGGCGTTGGTAAGATTGTCGTGTACGTGTTTCTAAGGCACTTTGGGTTTTTATTTGTTTAGGGCTTGAGTAACGAGTACGACCATAATCATTGTAGTAACTGTACTTACGGCGCTTACTCCAACTTCCGTATTCAACTCGGTCAAATACATCACCCAAAATACGGTACATGCCGTACCACTGCCAAAAGCTAATACCACTACTATTCGTTTGCCAATTACCATAGTTAGGGTTACCTACCATTTGGTTACCCACCCCTTGGCCTTCAGCTTTTTGGCTTATAGCACCGACTCGTGCTAAGGAGCCATTCGACATATCCGCAAGCATATTTATAGGATCGGTTAAGGCATCAGAAAATAACGTTGGCTTTGCTGCTTCACGCAATAAATCAATATTGTATAAAGTGTCTTCGTAAGGAGGAATTAAGTAATTACCCTTAATATCATCAAGACGTTGGGTTAAGCCACTATAAAGGGCTCCTTGGCGTGTGGCATCAAGGCTAACGACATCAACAACCTTACTGAGTTCAGGCTGCTGTTGTTTAAGGATACGACTGTATTCTTTAAGAATAATCGCATTACGTATACTACCATTATCAAGTGCTTTACCAAGCTGAGTAAGCTCGACATCGGCCTTTTTAATGGACTCTTGAATTGTTTGTTGTAGCTGTTCTTCTTTAGATTGACAACCAATCAGTGCTGTAAACAAACAAAACAGGCTGAGAAGTTTCCAAGCTTTTATATTCGACATTCATGTCACCTGATTTACTAAATTATCTTCGATAGTTTTACACAGGACAGTTATTAAACCAACAATGAAATTGCAACAAGATGATAATTTAGGGACTAGTTTAAAGTACAAGGTGAATAACTCAGATCAGTAAAGAGTAGCAGGGCTGATAATGATACTTCAAAACTTTTAGAGCATGACTTAAACACTGACTTGTATTTGGAGTCGGTGCGCTACGCATTAGAATGTCGTAGTGCCCACAGCGCTAGAGAGCCACATAGCAAATGCTGAACTCTTTATTCGTCGGGAGTCGCTTCGCTCGCCCAACCTACGCGATAGATGCTGGATGAGTGTGCGCATTTCACTTTATCCCAGACGTAAAAAAGCCCGACTCTTTCGAGTCGGGCTTTCTTGTATTTGGAGCCTGGTAATGTCCTACTTTCACATAGCAAATGCTACACTATCATCGGCGCTGTTTCGTTTCACTACTGAGTTCGGCATGGGGTCAGGTGGGTCCAAAACGCTATTGTCACCAAGCAAATTTGGTGTCAGTCCGTATTACTACGCACTAACTAAAATTTGGAATTCTGATAATAAAGTCTTCAAGTATCTACTTTAGTC
>NZ_BADU01000107.1:0-32631 GCF_000239875.1 Pseudoalteromonas sp. BSi20311
GGTTACTAATAAACTTGATTAATTACTTAGGTATATTTTGAGTTTAGTCTATTTGTCATAAAAGTCTGTTTTATGACAAATATCATTTAGTTTGAATTTTCCACAAAATCGACGCACTAATGAGCGCTTAGGGTTGGTAATAATTCATACTTATAAAATTAATTAAAAGTCAGGCAAATAGCGCCTTGCAGTGGTGTTATCTAACAGGTAACATAGCCGCCTTTTTCTTCATAGACGAGACATACATGAATTTTTCCTTAGGTCAGCGTTGGATAAGTGACACAGAGTCAGATTTAGGATTAGGCACCGTTGTTGCCATTGATGGCCGCCAGGTCAGCATTTTATTTCCTGCCAGTGGTGAAAACCGTGTTTATTCTTCTGCAGAAGCTCCGGTAACCCGCGTAGCATTTAATCCTGGTGATGTGATCCGAAGCGTTGAGGAGTGGGAATTACAAGTTGAGTCAATTGAAGTACAAGGCGAATTACTGTGCTATCACGGTGAACGTATTGATAACGGTGAAAAAGCACAATTAAAAGAAACTTTTTTAGATCACTTTATCAAGTTCAATAAACCGCAAGACCGCTTATTTGCAGGCCAAGTGGACCGTTTTGATCGGTATACTTTGCGCTATCAAACTTGGTTACATCAGTTTGAACGTCAGCAGTCACCTATTAAAGGCTTAATTGGTCAACGCGCTAATCTTATTCCGCATCAGCTTTATATTGCTCAAGAAGTCGGTAAACGTTTTGCACCGCGTGTATTACTGTCTGATGAAGTAGGCTTAGGTAAAACCATCGAAGCGGGCATGATTTTACATCAACAAATTATCACCGGTCGTGCCAGCCGTGTACTTATTGTTGTGCCTGAGAACTTACAACACCAATGGTTAGTAGAAATGCTACGCCGTTTTAATTTACGTTTTTCAATTTTTGATGAAGAACGCTGCGACGAAGCGTTTGCTGATTCACCCAATGTATTTGATACCGAGCAACTGGTACTTACTAGCCTTGAGTTTTTAACCAAGAAAAAACGCTGGTTTGAACAAGCTACTTTGGCCGACTGGGATTTATTAGTAATCGATGAAGCGCATCATTTAAGCATTAACAACAATAAACCCAGTGCCGAATACCAACGTATGGCTGAGCTGAGCCAAGATATTCCAGGCCTAATTCTTCTTACCGCTACGCCAGACCAACTGGGTCATCGTAGTCATTTTGCTCGTTTACAACTGCTCGATCCAGATCGTTTTTACGACTATGACGTGTTTAAAGAAGAAGAAGCAAACTACAAAGACGTTGCCGAAGCTGCTAATCAGTTATTACAAGAACAAGCACTGGATGACAGCGCAAAAGCCACATTAATTGAGCTATTAAAAGAAACAGATATCACTGATATCCTTGAAAAAGCCCAACAAGGCGACCTTGCTGCACGCAAAGAAATACTCAATATGTTACTGGATCGCCATGGCACTGGGCGCATATTATTTAGAAATAGCCGCAGTGGCATTGATGGCTACCCTAGCCGTAAATTACATGCCTACCCAATGGCATTACCTAAGCAATACAAAACAGCAATGACCGTACTGGGTAATATGAGTGGCATTCAAAATGCCGAGCTCAGTGCGCAACGTGCACTTTTCCCAGAAAAAATATTTCAAGAATTTGAAGGTGAAAGCGCAAGTTGGGGATTATTTGACCCTCGCGTAGATTGGTTAATTGAAACGCTAAAAACACTCAAGCGTGAAAAAGTACTTCTTATTTGTGCTAAAGCCGAAACAGCAATTAGCCTTGAGCAAATATTACGTGAACGCGAAGCAATTAAAGCGTCTGTGTTCCATGAAGGTATGTCGATTATTGAACGTGACCGCGCTGCGGCATTCTTTGCCGATGAATACGATAACGCACAAATATTACTGTGTTCAGAAATTGGTTCAGAAGGTCGTAACTTCCAGTTTTCACATCACTTAGTGTTATTTGATTTACCACTCAACCCCGATTTACTTGAGCAACGTATTGGTCGATTAGACCGTATAGGGCAAACACAAGATGTGAACATTCACGTGCCTTATTTTGAAAACACGGCCCAAGAAGTACTACTGCGTTGGTATAACGAAGGCTTAGATGCGTTTGAAAGCACATCAACCACTGGGCAGTTGCTGTATAAAGAGTTTAGCGAAGATTTACTTGAGTACATTGCAGCTCATAATTGTGATGAAGATGAGCTAGATCCACTCCTTGAGCAAGTAGCACAGAAAAATGCAGTATTACGCAAACAAATGGAAAGTGGCCGAGATCGCTTACTAGAGCTACATTCATCGGGACAGGGTGCTGCTGATTCACTTGTAGCTGACATTGAAAAGCTCGATAACCAGTTTGAACTGCCAAGCTACATGATCAACGTGTTCGACACCTTTGGTGTAAGCCAAGAAGATAAAGGTGAAAACACCATTATTTTAAAACCCACTGAGCACATGTTAAACGCTTCGTTTCCATCGCTAAAAGACGATGGAATGACAGTAACCTTTGACCGTGATACCGCGCTTTCTCAGGAAGATGTGCACTTTATTAGTTGGGATCACCCTATGGTGCAAGGCACTATGGATATGATTTGTGATGATGATTTTGGTAGTTCATCGGTAGCGTTACTTAAAAACAAAAAGTTACCACCAGGCACCTTTTTTGTTGAGCTAATATTTGTTGCCGAAGCCATGGCACCAAAAGTCCTGCAAGTGGGTCGCTTTTTACCCCCTACGCCAATTCGTATTTTACTCGATAAGAGCAGTAATAACTTAGGTGAAAATGTTGGTTTTGATGGCTTTAATCAGCAACTATCTGCGGTCGGCCGTCAAACGGCGAGTAAATTAGCCGGTGCATTGCAAAGCGCGGTTCACCCGATGATCAACACCGCAAAAGACATGGCTCAGCAAAAACTGGATGTGATTCGTGTTGATGCATTAGAGAAGATGCAAACATCGTTAAACGAAGAGCAACAGCGATTAGTTGCACTGAAGCAAATTAATCCAAACATTCGCCAAGAGGAAATTACCTTTTACGATAAACAACGCAATGAGCTAACCGCACATATTGAAAAAGCGCAGTTAAAACTCGATGCGATTCGTTTGATTGTGGTTTCGCACTAAGAAATCTAGCTGTTAGCTATAAGCTGTCAGTCGTTAGTTAAAGATTACTAACGTGTGTGTATAAAAAAGAAAGCGCGATATTTATATCGCGCTTTTTACTTGAGCCTAAGACCTCACTCCACTAAAATAGCGCACTTCAAAATCACTGAGGTCTGCCGTGTTAGTTAACTACAATCCCCCTATGAGCCCGTATTTAACTATACTGTTTCAAGACGATGATTTGCTTATAGTTAATAAGCCTAGCGAGTTACTTACCGTACCAGGTAAAGACCCAAAACATGCTGATAGCTTAATAAATCGCGTCAATCGTGTTTTTCCTAGTGCTAAAATTGTTCACCGTTTAGATATGGCTACCTCAGGCATACTTTGCTTAGCAATGAACAAAGCCGCTCACCGCCATTTAAGTATGCAATTTCAAGAACGCGAAACAGCAAAACGTTACATTGCACGAGTATACGGACAACTTGAAACTGAAACAGGCTCTGTTGATTTACCGCTTATTTGTGACTGGCCGAACCGTCCTAAGCAAATGGTTGATCATGACAATGGCAAACCTTCGCTCACTCATTTTAAAGTCCTTGAACGTGAAGCACAGGCAACCCGTGTAGAGCTTATTCCTATTACAGGGCGCTCACATCAGCTGCGCGTGCACATGTTAAGCTTAGGCCACCCTATTTTAGGCGATCGTTTATATGCTCACAAAGACGCACTTGCTGCGGCACCTCGCCTACAGCTACATGCACAAATGCTACAACTCAAACACCCTGTAACGGAGCAAGTACTTACTTTTGAAGCTGAGAGCGAGTTTTAACACGGATTAATCTTTTAGCTATTTACAGTAAATAGCTAAACTTTAAGAGTACTTCGCCGATACATAAATAAGATTTAAATTAAAAGCTTATTATGTTTATTACGCAGATGTTTAAAGTCATTATTACTACTCTTGTGCTTGGCTGTACGTTAATCAGTTTTCAAGCGCTTAGTGCTGAGTATATCGCTCCCCCTCCTTTTTCAAAAAATATTGATGCGGATATCTCTCGCCTAGCCCAAAGTGATGAAGTAAAGCCTATTTTAGCTGGTGATACTGAGTTTTTAACTTTATACAGTGAATATATGAGTGCGGACTTTAGAGGTGTTGTAATACTTATTCCTGACTGGCAATCAACGCCAACAAACAATGCAGGCATGAATTTCTTACGTAAAGAGCTGAATAACTACGGGTATACCTCTTATGCAATGACAGTTCCTGATATTGATTGGCAAGCAGCTCAAGATGATGCAGCAAAAACGACCAATAATTCCGTGGGCACAAATAATAAAACAGCCAACGCAAATACTAAGCCAAACACCAGTACACAAAAACAGCCCCATCATGCCGACTATGTTGAGCAAGTAAATACTGAGGTGGTAGACAATTACAAGTTAAAACTACTCGCTCGCTACGAAGCTTTATACCAACAAGCTGCGATGGAGTCTGAGAATATTGTTGTTATTGCACAAGGCACCAGTGCTGGGGTGTTATTGGAGCATTACGCTGAGTTTTCAGACTCAAAAATAAACGCCTTCATTAGTTTAAGTAGTTACCTTCCTAATACAAAACGCAATGCAAAGTTAAGCCAAATAACATCTTTGGTTACCCCTGCTTTGTTAGATATTTATTTTGCTACAGACAGTAATGATATTTTAATGAATCTTAAAAAACGCCAACGTTGGGTTAATCGAAATGCAAAGTTTGATTACCGCCAGCGCCAGCTGTTTGGATTACGCGATGCGCCGCAGCAACATGCACGGCTAAGCAAAGAAATAGACGGTTTTTTACGCCGCCTTTTTTAAATACTCGTAAGCGGCTTGAATATCTTGGCTTTTTTTAACCGCGACTTCCATCATATGCTTAGGTAAACCTTGCGATACGAGCTTATCAGGATGGTGCTGAGCCATAAGCTTTCGGTAGGCTACTTTAATATCACGTTGCGACGCGTCTTTATTTAACCCTAATAAGGCCAATGCCTGCGAACGGTTCATATCATTACTTGGTGGTACATGATGTCCTGAACCTTCGCGGTAGCTGCTACTTTGACTTTGCTGCTGTTTAAAACGCTGTTGTTGCTGCCTAAAGTTAAACTCTGCTTGATAACGTTTTAATACAAAGGCAAAGTGTGCTTTAGACACACCTAGCTGCTTACTAACTTCTTGCAGTAATTGCTTTTCTTGTGCAGCAAGTACCCCGTCAGAAAACGCCATTTGAATTTGAATTTCTAAAAATAACTGCAGTAAATCATAACGTTTAGCAAAACGTTCTTTAAAATCATAAACCGTATCTTTGAGTGAAAAGTCGCTATCTTTACCCGATTGAAATGCCTGCTGCGCTTCACGGCGCTCTTCGCCTTTTAAGCCCATTTCATCCATAAACAGCGTCGCTGCTTTAATGTGGGTTTCGCTAACACGGCCATTCGACTTGGCAATATGCCCCATTACCGCAAAGCAACTCGAAAAAAACAACGCTTGGCGTTCGTTAACATCATCGCCTTTAAAAAGGTTAGAGAAGCCGCCAGCTTTATCAAAGTCTTTTTTTAGGCTTTTATCAAACATATGGCCTAGGTATAAGCCTAAAATGGCACCAAATATTTTGCCAAACATAAAACCAAAACAGAAA
The DNA here is from genome assembly GCF_000239875.1 of Pseudoalteromonas sp. BSi20311. Taxonomy (NCBI): domain Bacteria; kingdom Pseudomonadati; phylum Pseudomonadota; class Gammaproteobacteria; order Alteromonadales; family Pseudoalteromonadaceae; genus Pseudoalteromonas; species Pseudoalteromonas sp. BSi20311. Next base: position 5,794 of record NZ_BADU01000107.1, read on the forward strand.
CCGAGAATTTTTCCCCACATTTTAAAACTTACCTCTAGTGTTTTATATTTAGCTTATGGTGCTAATTGTTGGTTAAGAGCCGATAAACGCTCTGGTGTGCCTATATCGTCCCATTGGCCAATATAGAGTTCAGTGGAGACTAAATGTTCATTTAATTTTTCACGTAGTAAAGGGCCTAATGGCCGAATGCCTGGGGCTAGCCCCTCAAAAAAGTCAGCTTGATAACGCCCTATCCCTGAAAAAGTATATCGCTGGCTATTTGTCGGTAAGTGGCTCAGTGCAAAATCGCCATCAGGATTATGCGCAGGGTTTTCAACCAATACAATGTGCGCCTCTTTAGGCTGTAAATGTAGCTGCATTAATGCACTAATATCGTAGTCGCTGTAAACATCCCCATTAATAACAATAAATGACTCACCTAATAAAGGAAGTGCTTGAATAATACCGCCTGCAGTTTCAAGCCCGCCAGTTACTTCCTGGCTATAGGTTATAGTCACGCCCCACGCGCGCCCATCAGCAAAATAGGTTTTTATTTTATCTCCTTGCCACGCAAGGTTAATTATTATTTGAGTAATACCTGCAGCCTTTAGGCGCATAATATGATGCTCAATCAGTGGTTTTCCCGCTACACATAACATAGGCTTAGGTAACTCTGCGGTGAGCGGCATCATACGTTTACCGCGCCCAGCGGCTAATATCATCGCCTTCATGGTTGTTCCTCTTTTAACCGCTGTTGCACCTTTGGCACCACGCTAGTTTTTATCAAAGCCGATAAGTCGCTAAGCTCAGGATATTGTGCCGCCACCTCTATTACGTATTCAAGTGTAGGGAGTATATTTGCTAAGTAACCTTGTTTACCATCACGCAAATATAAACGACAAAAAATACCCGCCGCTTTTAAATGGCGCTGCAAGCCGGTTAAATCAAACCAATACTTAAATTGTGCAAATGACTCATTAGTTATTAAGCCTTGGCGCTTAAATTCGTCATAGCCAAACTCGAGTAAGTGAGTAAGCTCGTCATTAGGCAACTTAAAGTAACAATCTCTTAAAAGCGAGACCAAGTCATAACATAATGGGCCTTGTACCGCGTCTTGATAATCAATAATCGCCCATTGCTGCTCGCAGCGCATAATATTACGACTGTGATAATCCCGGTGCATTGTGACTGTAGGTTGCTCAAGCAGTGTATTTATTAGCAGCGCAGTGCTTGTTTGCCAAGTCTGTTGCTGCTCAGCGCTGAGCTCTGCGCTAATAAAATCATTAACCAGCCAATTTTTAAAAATATCCAACTCTAATGCAATAAAGTCACGGTCATACGGATTCATTGACGGCGCGGCTGGAGTTTTTGCCCACTTGGCACTTAAACTGATCAGTTGCTGGTAATATTCGCTGCGATTGCCATCATCAAGCAAGTCAGCTAAATGGGTGCTACCTAAATCACTTAGAATAAAAAAACCTTGCTGCTCGTCACTATGAATAATGGATGGTAATAAAAACCCCTGCTCAGAAAACACCTTGTTTAATGCAATATAAGGGACGTTGTTAACTTTTTTTGGATCGGAGTCCATCACAATAAAGTTTTTATTTTCAGCGTTTAACCTATAATAACGGCGAAAACTGGCATCTGCGGTTATTGCATTAAGCGCATAGGATTGCTCACCAAAGTGAGTATTAATAAACTGTTGTAAACTCTCAAAGCGTGTCATTTTATAAGCTATCTATTTTTCACTAATTACTTTGCCATTGTTTTCCTTTATTATGTATAGCTTGTAACTAATCACAGAGCATAAAGGTCGATAAATGAGCAAAACCTGGGGCATTTTGATGCTAAGCGTACTGAGCGCACCATCGCTTGCCGAAACTGAACTGACACACAATTTTTGTGGCACTTCAATGCAAACCAGAGCTTGGCAACCGCTTGCTGGCCTTGAGCTTGGAACGGTTGATATCAGCGCTGATGACGTTGAGCTTTTAGGCACACAAAGCGCTGAATTTACTGGCAATGTTGATATTAACACCGTTAACATGAGTTTGTCCGCACAATCAGCACTGATTGATAAACAACGTGGCCTGCTTAATGCCACTGGCCCAATTACCTATCGCGATTATGTAAGCCACGTACAAAGTTCGGGCTTAAATGCCGATTTAAACAACTCAGCATTTAGTTTATTAGGCGCACAATACAGCCTAACACAACAACAAGGCAAAGGCGGCGCGGAAAAGCTCACCATCGATAAGTCTGGCTTAATGCTGATGAATGCAAGCTTTACTGCGTGCCCAGGTAATACGCCTATGTGGGCTATTGAAGCCGATGAAATAAACTTATCACGTGAAGAAGGCTGGGGCGAAACCTACAATGCCGTGCTACGTATTTTAGATACGCCGGTACTCTATTTACCTTATTTTACTTTCCCACTCGATGAGCGCCGTAAGTCAGGCTTATTAACGCCCAGCTTTTCAAGTTCAGATCGCTATGGGTTAGAAACGATTACGCCTTATTATTGGAATATTGCCCCTAATTATGATGCCACTATTACCCCGCGTTATATGTCACGTAAGGGGCTACAATTACAAACTGAATTTAGATATTTAACCCCAGAGCACCAAGGTTTAGTGGCTGTAGAATATTTAAATCAAGATGACTCAGAGCCTGAGCTTAACGAGCGTTTTTTGTTTCATTGGCAACAAAAAAGTTATATTGGTGAAGACTGGCGAGCCAGTATTGATATTACCAATGTTAGTGATGACAACTACCTAACTGATTTAAACTCCGCTTATGCCAGTAAAACCGATACGCAGCTTTATCGTACCGGCTCGCTAACCCATATGGGCGAAATGTGGCGTACTGATATAAAAGTGCAAAACTTTGAAGTACTCGGTGACCACTTAGAATCATACACGGCGTTACCACAAATTAGCTTTACCCAAACCACCCCTTGGAAAATTGATTATTTCGATTTTAGTGTTTCAGGCGAGCTGAGCCATTTTACTAACAGCTCTGCGGTAATTGACCAAGCCACTCGTGTGCATATAGAGCCTAAAGCACGCTTTGATTACAAAGAGTATGCATGGTCGTTTTTATCTGAAGTGAGCTTATTGCAAACTAACTATAAACAAGACGGTGATTTACAGGGTACACAGTATAGCGATAATGTTTCGCGTACTTTGCCAAAAGTGCGCTTATATTCTCAGCTTAACTTTGAGCGCGACACCTCAATTTTTATCGACGATGGTATTCAAACTCTAGAGCCACAAATTCAGTATTTATATACGCCTAATAAAGATCAGTCTGAAATTGGCTTATACGATACCACCAAGTTACAAGATGACTTTTTTGGTTTATTCAGGGATGCGCGTTTTTCAAGTGTTGACCGAATTGCCGCAGCTAATCAATTTACGCTCGGGGCTACAACGCGTTTATTTGATAAGAAAAATGAAGAAGTATTTAACTTCAGCGCAGGCCAAATATTTTATTTAAGTGATTCAGCCAAGCCTACAGAGCAAGGGCTTAATAGCGATAGTAACTACAATGCCTTGTTTGCAGCGCAAACCATGTTACATTGGCACCGCCGCTGGTATTTATCGGGTGGTATTCAGTACGACACCGATGGCAAGCAAATTATCCAGTCAAATTTAACCTTAGACTATAAAGGTGACGATAATCAGCTGGTTCAATTGAACCATCGCTATGCAAATGATGTCTCAGGAAATACAATCGAGCAAGCGGGCTTATTTACAAGCATCCCTATCAGTGACGAGTGGCAATTTATTGCAAGTTACCATCGCGATCTTGATAATAACCGCAGTATTGAAGTATTTAGTGGATTACAGTATGAATCGTGCTGTTGGGCGTTCCAAATTACTGGCCATCGCCAAATTGAAACTGATTTAAATCAGTCAATTGGGCAACCCCAAGCCACTTTTGATTCGAGTATTCGTTTGAATTTTGTATTAAAAGGGCTTGGTAGTAAAAGCCGTTACGATGCTCAAAAATTATTACAACAAGGTATTTTTGGTTATCGTAGGCCGTATTTTCTTAATGACTAAACTGCTTTATTTATAGTAACAATTTACAAATAACTATATCTATTTAGCCGTATTTAGCATTACAACAGTACTATTAGTAAGAGTAGTAAAAAGAATATGAATTTAAAAAAATTATTAACATCAGCAGTTTTAACGTTCAGCTTATGCCAAAGTGCATTTGCCGCCCCTGTCGAAATAGATAAAGTAATTGGTATTGTAAACCAAGGCGTTATTTTAAAAAGTGAAGTAGACACCATTGTTGATCGCGTAAAAAAACAAGCAGAAGAACAAAACCAACAGCTGCCAAAAGACGAAACACTGCGTGTTCAGGCGATTGAACGCTTAGTAAATCAAACCTTGATGATGCAGATGGCTGAGCGTATGGGCTTAGAAATTTCAGATAGCCAGCTTGACCAAACCCTTGCCAACATGGCTAAAGAGCAAGGCGGTACAATTGCTGATTTGCGTCGTACTATTGAAGCGTCGGGTGAGAGCTTTCAAGCTTACCGCGAAGAAATTCGTAAAGAGATAACCACGCAACAAGTTACGCGTGCAAACGTAGACCGCCGTATATATGTAAGCGACCAAGAAATTGATAACTTACTAAAAATTATGGATAGCCAAGGCCAAAATGCCGAAGAATATGATATTGGTCATATCCTTATCGATATTCCAAGTGGTGCAAGTGCAGACGACGTAAGCTCAGCAAAAACACGCGCAGACAAAGTTATTGAACTGCTGCAAGACGGCCAAGAATTTAAGCGTATTGCCATTTCATCATCAAGTGGCTCAAAGGCCCTTGAGGGCGGCCAATTAGGTTGGATGGGCATTAACGAAATGCCATCGTTATTTGCAGAAGCTGTAAAAGGTAAAAAGAAAGATGCGATTATTGGTCCACTTCGTTCCGGTGCGGGTTTCCACATCATTAAAGTACAAGACGTACGTGGCCGCCAAGTAGTTGAAACCACCGAAGTTAAATCTCGTCATATTCTTATTAAGCCTTCAATCATTTTAAGTGAAGAAAAAGCACGCACTATGCTAGCAGGCTTTGTTAAAGATTTACGCGCCGGCGATGCTGACTTTGCAGAACTTGCTAAAGAGCATTCACAAGACCCAGGTTCAGCACTTAAAGGTGGTCAATACGATTGGACTGATCCAACCACCTACGTGCCTGCGTTTAGAGATACGTTACTATCACTTGATAAAAACGAAATCAGCGAACCATTTAGAAGTCAGTTTGGCTGGCACATTGTGCAGTTACTAGATAAACGTGTTGCAGATAAGACCGAGCAAGCTAAACGTAATCGTGCACATGGCATGTTGTTTAATCGTAAATTTAAAGAGGAAAGCTTTAACTGGCAGCAAGAAATGCGCGAACAAGCCCATGTTGAAATTTTCCCAATAGACGAATAATTATGACCTTAAGAATTGCGGTAACCCCAGGTGAGCCTGCAGGCATTGGCCCAGACTTGCTATTAAAACTGGCACAGCATAGCTGGGATGCGCAACTAGTAGCGATTGCAGATGCATCGCTACTAAAACAGCGCGCTAAGCATTTAGGTTTAAACATTAAATTAATTGAATTTGATGAACAAGCCAAAGCAATGCCAACAGCAGCAGGCAGCTTATATATTAAGCAGATTGATTTAGCAGAGCCCGTTGAGCTTGGCGTGCTTAATGACGCCAATGGGCAATACGTGTTAGATACATTACGTATTGCCAGCGAAAAGAATATGGATGGCACATTTGATGCCGTTGTTACGGGGCCTGTTCACAAGGGTATTATTAACCAAGCCGGCATTTCTTTTAGTGGCCATACTGAGTACTTTGCTCAGCAATCAGGTACAGCCGATGTAGTTATGTTATTAGCCACCGAAGGTCTGCGTGTTGCCCTAGTAACAACACATATTCCGCTTGCTTATGTCTCTCGTGCCATTACGCAAGAGCGACTAGTTAAAGTGGCTAATATTCTTAATCATGACTTAAAAACGAAATTTGGTATTGAGCAACCACGCATTTTAGTCTGTGGCTTAAACCCGCATGCTGGTGAAGATGGCCATTTAGGCCGAGAAGAAATCGACACGATTACGCCTACACTTGACATATTAAGAGCTGAGGGGATGAACTTAATCGGTCCTTTACCAGCCGATACGTTATTTCAAGATAAATACCTAAATGAAGCCGATGCAGTGCTGGCTATGTATCACGATCAGGGATTACCTGTGCTAAAATACAAAGGATTTGGTAAGTCAGTGAATATAACTCTCGGCCTTCCATTTATTCGCACCTCAGTCGATCACGGTACTGCGCTTGATTTAGCCGGTACAGGCGATGCTGATGTTGGCAGTTTTGAATTAGCGATCCGCGAAGCAATTAAGCTCGCCCATGAAAAAGCACAGAATCAATGACCGATAAAGTACACTTAGGACACCGCGCCCGTAAACGTTTTGGCCAAAACTTTTTATTCGATGAGTCAATCATCGACAAAATCGTCACCGCTATCGATCCTAAACCGCAAGATAATTTAGTAGAAATTGGCCCAGGTCTAGGCGCTATTACCGAGCCTGTTGCAGATTTAAGTGGCCATTTAACGGTTGTTGAGCTAGATAAAGATTTAGCCCAGCGTTTAATTGAACACCCATTTTTAGGGCCAAAATTAACCGTAAACCAAGGCGATGCAATGAAGTTTGATTTTGCAAGCTTGGTTAAAGATGACAAAAAGCTAAAAGTATTCGGCAACCTGCCGTACAATATTTCAACGCCTTTGTTGTTTCACCTGTTTGAATTTGCCGATCATATTGAGCACATGCACTTTATGCTGCAAAAAGAAGTGGTAAAGCGCATGGTAGCAGGCCCTGGTAGTAAAACCTTTGGTCGCTTGAGTGTGATGACTCAGTATTATTGTCATGCGATGCCTGTGGTAGAGGTACCGCCTGAATGCTTTAAACCGGCACCTAAAGTCGATTCTGCGGTGATTCGCTTAATCCCTAAAAAGGCACAGCAGCGCACCGCTAAAAGCGTTAAAATATTAAACACCGTTTGTTTAGAAGCGTTTAATCAGCGCCGTAAAACGTTGCGTAACAGCCTTGGCAACCTTCTAACCGCTGACGAATTAACCAGCATTGGCATTGATATTACTTTGCGAGCTGAGAGCCTGTCGTTACAACAATTTATTGATATAGCTAACTGGATTTATGACAACAAGCAGTAATATAGGATCACCTGTAAAGGTATCTGTTGAAACGTTTTATGTAGAAGAGCAATCGCAACCTGAACTAGATAAGTTTGTGTTCGCCTACTCCGTTACTATAAAAAACCACAGTTTATGCAGTGCAAAGCTACTTAGCCGTTATTGGCTAATTACTGATGCCAATGGCAAAGAAGTAGAAGTGCAAGGCGAAGGTGTGGTGGGTGAAACCCCAGATATAGCCCCAGGTGAAAGCTACAAATATACCAGTGGTGCAATAATAGATACACCGGTAGGCACCATGCAGGGACATTACACTTTACGTAACGAGTTTGGTGCTGAATTTAAAGCACCCATAAACGTATTCCGCTTAGCCTGCCCTAATATCCTACACTGATAAAAACAGGTAACAATGGCCGACTACGCAATAGGTGATTTACAAGGCTGCTTTGACGAATTTAGTTTATTGTTAAAGCAAGTCGACTTTAACCCTAGCAAAGATCACCTATATTTAGTGGGTGATATTGTCGCTCGCGGCCCAGACTCTAAAGCGTGCCTTGATTATATTTATCAACATCAAGACAGCGTTAGCGTCACATTAGGCAATCATGACTTACACATGATTGCCTGTTATTTAAATAACGTTACACCTAACCCCAAAGACAAACTCACTGCACTGTTTAACAGTAGTAAACTGCCCCACTACATCGCGTTTTTACAAACTCAGCCTTTAGCGCTTTATTTAGAACAATATAATTGTTTTATTTCTCATGCAGGCCTTAACCCTGATTGGTCGTGCGAGCAAGCCATTAAGCACGCTCAATTTGCGCAGCAATGCTATGGTGCTGATAACGCTAAGTTCTTCTTAAAAAACATGTATCAGCCTCACCCGCTAAAATGGAGTGAGCAACTTGATGATGCTGCTAAATTTCGTTACATCGTTAATTATTTCACTCGCATGCGCTTTATTACGCCTGATAATTTGCTCGATTTTAATGCAAAAGAAGCAACAACAAATTCATCATCACTAATTCCTTGGTTTTCTCATCCTGCCATTATGAACGCTCAACATGACCTAATTTTTGGACACTGGGCAGCACTTGAAGGCAAAACGCCCTACAACCACCTTTATGCTCTAGACACGGGTTGCGTATGGGGTGGCTCAATGACACTAATAGAACTGCAAAGTAAGCAAAAATTTTCAGAAAAATCACAACTTTTTTCTAAATAAACTGAAAAAAGTTAATACATCTGTTAAGTTTAAGAGTGGATGTTAAATTGCATAATTACAAAACATTCACAATAATGTGTAAAAAATAGCAATACTCTTATAATTGAGTTAAACATAGACAGTAAACGAGTGTTATTGCCTACATTATTTTTTATCTTTAATAAAAGACTTAGTTTGTAATTAAGTTTTGCGGTAAATTTAGCAACTAACTATTAACAGTAAAAATTAATTATTTTTAATTACTTAACTTATTGTTGAAAGCGCCGATAAGTTTTAATAGACGTATTTTTGAATGGAAAACCATATGAATCTAACAGTGAGTCAACGTATTTGGGGTGGTTTTATATTTATCACTTTATTACTTTTAATTATTGGCGGTAACTCTTTAATAAAAATAGCAAATATAGATCGTTCAACTCAAAAAGTTAATCAGCTATCGCTTCCTGCATTAAACAAGAGCGCTCAGTTACAAGCTGAATTTATTTTGATGAGTAAAGCCGCTCAAGCTAGTTTCCATATAACATCGGCTCAAAAACTCGCCACGTTAAAAGCGCAAATAGAAGAGCAAAAACAAATATTTAATAAATTGCACCGCGAACTACAACAAGTTGTTAAAGACGATCCACAGTTAAACAAAAGCAGCCTTGAAGTTGAAAAAACCTACCTGAGCTTTTCAAATATCATAAACAGCCTGCTTAAAGATAAAAACGCCCAGCTAGTGCTTAACAAAAAGCTCAAAGCGCAACTAGAAACCGTTGAGCTCGCGGCAGAAGATGCCAACTCTATAGTACTTGATATTATTGATATTGATGGTTTAGAGGATAATCATCCACGCGCTTATCAAGCAGCTAATAATCTAGAAAATAACTTTATGTCCGTGGTTACCAGCAGCACCGACATGCTAACCGTTAAAACGCTTAACACGCTCGATATTATCAAAAACGAGCAAGTGTATTACTTTGAAGAAGTCGTTCGTACCGTTTCATTAATAAAGCCGGCGATAGAGCAAAGCCACAGCAGCTTGTATAATGACTTAAAGGGTTATATAGATACCCTAGAGAGCAATATTTTAGGTAACGATAGCCTTTCAGCGAATAAAAAACGCCTTATTGACGCAATAAGCACAACCGAGCGTGAATTAGCAGAGTCTGAAAAAGCGACTAAAACAGCGCTTAGTCAAATTGACGAATTAGTATTACAAGCCAGTGGCGTTGCATTTACATTACAAGAAGGCGTACGTAGTGACGTAAACTCAGCTAATTTATGGACATGGATAGGTATGATCATTGCGACTATTATCGCTGTGCTTGTAGCCATCATTACGGTTAACCGTATTACTAAGCCATTAGCGGAAGTAAATCGTATTCTAGATATTGTTGCCAGTGGTGATATGACTCAACGCTTAGATGACAGCGCAAAAGATGAATTTGGTGAATTATCGAAAAGTTGTAATACCTTAATTGATAGTTTACGTAGCTTAATCACCGGTATTATTTCACGTTCAACACAACTTGCAGCCGCTTCTGAGCAAACCTCAACAATTACCGGTGAATCAAGCAAAGCAATCAGTAATCAGCAAGCGCAAGTAGAGCAAGCAGCAACCGCAACCACTGAAATGAGCAGCACATCACAAACAGTGAGTAATAGTGCACAACAAGCACTGAGCGAAATTAAAAATGCCGATAAAGAAGCGGAGCGCGTTAAAGGTATTTCAAATCAAAATAAAGCAACCATTGAGCAACTCGCCTACGAGGTAGACGAAGCATCAAGTGTTATCAATAAACTACACAAAGATAGCGCATCAATTGGTAGTATTTTAGATGTTATTCGCGGTATTGCCGAGCAAACTAACTTACTCGCACTTAATGCAGCGATTGAAGCCGCTCGTGCCGGAGAGTACGGCAGAGGCTTTGCTGTGGTAGCTGATGAAGTAAGATCACTTGCAAGTAAAACACAAGAGTCGACCCAAGAAATTCAATCTATGATTGAATCACTACAGTCGGGCGCTGAAGAAGCGGTTAAAGCTATGGAAAAAGGTAAAGAACGCGCGGTTTCATGTGTTGAGCAAAGTGACTTAGCCAACAGTGCACTGGATTCAATTACCCTTGCAGTATCACAAGCGCATAATGTCAGTGAAGAGATATCAACAGCAGCACAAGAGCAACAACAAGTATCACAAGAGATCAGTGAGCACTTAGAGTCTATTGTTGCTATTGCCGAGCAAACAGCAGAAGGCGCTGTACAAACGAATATTTCAAGTTCAGAAGTGGCTAAATTAGCCGAAGAACTAAGAATATCAGTAGAGAACTTTAAAGTATAAATATCGCGCTGTAAGTAGCCTTAGAGCTACTTACAGCTCATACCCTAGTAAGTCAGCGTAAAGCCCCCTTATTCCTCTTCAGGCATACTTAAACAGCTCATCCGCACTCTAAATCAACAACACCAAACAACTTAGCCCGTAAAGTCATTTAACACTCTTTATGTTTTCTTTGGTTATACCAATTCGCTTAATTAAGTGGTCTATTTTGAGGCTGGAAAAACGTGTTGATAGCTAGGCAAAAAATTTGCTATTTAGTTGTTCTAAACGAGAATTTTTTAACGCAGGTTGCGACACGTTTAGCCCCGTAAAATGATTAAGTATTATTGCGGATTGGTATTACAAACAACTGATACCGTTATTAAAGAAATAAGCTATGGTGCTTAACAAAAGCCAGTTAGCGGTTTAATTAAATGAACACAATTACGGTGAGTATATTGTCGGTGGATAATAGAGTGGATTTTAAAAACAAAAAACCCAGCATAAGCTGGGTTTTTACATTTCTGAAAGAAAACTAAATTACTTGATTTTAGCTTCTTTGAAAATCACATGTTTACGAGCCTTAGGATCGAATTTTTTGATTTCCATTTTTTCAGGCATGTTACGCTTGTTCTTGTCGGTAGTGTAGAAAAAACCAGTACCAGCAGTTGAAACTAAACGGATCTTATCGCGCATAATTCAGTTCCTTAAACTTTTTCGCCACGAGCACGGATTTCAGTAAGAACCGTGTCAATGCCTTTTTTATCGATAATACGCATACCTTTAGTAGTAGTGCGTAATGTTACAAAACGTTTTTCACTTTCAACCCAAAAACGGTGTGTTTGTAGGTTAGGTAGGAAACGACGTTTAGTCGCGTTTCTCGCGTGTGAACGGTGGTTACCAACCGTTGGACGCTTACCTGTAACTTGACATACTTTAGACATGTCTATATATCTCCAATAACTTCGCTCGAGCTTAATTTTCCCTAAGGCCATGTATTTGTGCCCTAGAGATAAATCGAAGGGCGCTCTTTATACAGCTTTTACAGGCAAAGATCAAATACTGATCTTATCCAACCAGCTCATGTGTAAATTTGATAGCGGCTAATTATAAAGATCGAATGCCCTTAGGGAAAGTAAAAACTGCATTTAAATTAAACTAATTTGCCAAAACGCACTAAACCGCTCATTTTTAGCACATATCTGAAGCGATAAACTCAAATCAGTCCCCGTTCGGCAAACGAAACACTGCTTTCACCACCAATAATAATATGATCCAACACATTTATGTCGACTAATTGCAGTGCTTGGCACAACTTATTGGTAATGAGCTTATCGGCCTGACTCGGTTCTGCAATACCACTGGGGTGATTATGTGAAAAAATAACCGCCGCCGCATTATTTTTCAGTGCCGCCTTTACCACTTCACGCGGATATACACTGGCCGCATTAATTGTGCCGTAAAATAATATTTCATCTTTTAATAAACGATTTTGACTATCAAGATACAACACCATAAATACCTCTTGCTGCAATCCACGCATTTGCAGCGTTAAATAGTCATAAACGGCTTGTGGGGAGTTAAAAACGGCGTCGCGCACAAAGCTCTCTTGCATGTAACGCTGGCTTAGTTCAAGTACTGCTTGTAGCTGAACATATTTAGCCATTCCCAAGCCTTTTTGCGCACAAAATTCATCTATACTGGCATTAAACAAATTATGCAGGGTTTTATTTTCGTTGATCAGATGCTGCGCCAACTCTATGGCATTCATGCCGGGTAGGCCCGTGCGCAAAAATATAGCTAATAGTTCAGCATCAGAGAGTGCCTTTGCGCCCTTTTCTAGCAGTTTTTCTCGCGGGCGGAGCGAATTAGGCAGTGACGTTAATTGCATGATTCATCCTTGAAAGATTACTGTATTGTATAACTGTAATGCAAAATCAAAAATTAGCGCGATAAAACGCATTTTATCTTAGCTGTCACGCTCAAGATTTGTTATTTTAGCCACCATATTTTATAAAATTGATGAACAACCATGATTAATTTAACAAATAAAAAAATAGTGCTGGGTATTAGCGGTGGAATTGCAGCCTATAAATGTGCTGAACTCGTAAGACGCTTAAAAGACCATGGTTGTGACGTTAAAGTAGTAATGACCGAATCAGCAAAACATTTTATCACCCCGCTAACCATGCAAGCAGTAAGTGGTGAAATGGTGTCTGACTCATTACTAGACCCTTCAGCCGAAGCCGCTATGGGGCACATTGAATTTGCAAAATGGGCTGATTTAATTTTAGTTGCTCCTGCCACCAGCAATATTATTGCAAAAATGGCCGCAGGGATTGCTGACGACTTGCTCACGACTTTATTACTTGCAACCCCCGCAAAAGTTGCCATCGCACCAGCTATGAATCAGCAAATGTATGCTCACCCTGCAACGCAAGCTAATTTAGCCACTTTAAAAGCACGCAACGTTGCTATATGGGGGCCAGGCAAGGGCGAGCAAGCTTGTGGTGATGTCGGTGCCGGGCGAATGCTTGAACCACATGAATTAGTGAGCTTATGCACTGAGCCTGCTAAACCTGCGCTATTGGCAGGTAAAACAATTACAATTACTGCAGGTCCAACTCGTGAACCTCTCGATCCTGTTCGTTTTATATCAAACCACAGCTCTGGAAAAATGGGCTATGCACTGGCGCAAGCTGCGTTATCATTTGGCGCACACGTAAACTTAATTTCAGGCCCGGTAACTATTTCAGCACCGCAAGGCGTTAATTTAATTAATATAGAAAGTGCTGAACAGTTACTGCATGAGTCACTCAAATATGCGCCTCACTCAGATGCCTTTATTGGTTGTGCCGCTGTGGCCGATTATCGTGCAGCAAGTATCGCCACGCAAAAAATGAAAAAACAAGGCGATGAACTCACTCTTAGCTTAGTTAAAAACCCAGATGTAATAGCCGCGGTTGCAAACCTCACACAAAACCGCCCTTACACCGTCGGCTTCGCCGCAGAAACGCAGAACGTTGCTAATTACGCAAAGGGGAAACTAACCAATAAAAACCTCGATATGATTTGTGCCAACGATGTATCGCACAGTGATGTAGGCTTTAATTCTGAGCGCAACGCACTCACCCTGTATTGGCAAAATGAACAACTCGACTTACCTGAAACCAGTAAAATAGAAATAGCGGTTAAAGTGATCGAGCAGCTCGCCAAACGATTATAAAAAGGCTGGAAACAAACTGAATAAAACATTAACATGATGACGCCTTGTGACCTTTTAGTGTAATTTTACTGCGCTAAAATAGCTTAACGCTTGCGCATTACTAATGTATCGCTGTAATACGTGCAAAAACACCCCATTGAGTATTGCGCGCTGTAACACTTGGCACAAAGCTGTGTTATCGCACATTTATGTTGAAAAAAAATAACTATTAAAAAGGAATGTTCATGCCTGCGACAAAAAAAAGTAATCGCAAAGAGCAAATACTGCAAGCACTCGCACAAATGTTAGAAACCAGCCCAGGCCAGCGTATTACAACAGCCAAACTTGCCGCAGAAGTTGGCGTATCTGAAGCCGCTCTTTATCGCCACTTTCCTAGTAAAGCGCGCATGTTTGAAGGGTTAATTGAATTTATTGAAGACACGCTGCTATCACGTATTAATCTTATTTTAGATAACGAGAAAGAAAGCAAAGCACGTGTATACAACACCCTATTACTGCTGCTAACGTTTGCCGAAAAAAACCCAGGCATAACCCGTATATTAACAGGCGACGCTCTACAGGGTGAACAAGAGCGACTTCGTGAGCGTGTACAAGGCTTGTTTGAAAAGCTAGAAACTCAATTCAAACAGATTCTGAGAGAGCGTAAATTACGTGAAGGTAAAAACTTTCAAAGTGATGAACTGACGCTAGCTAACTTTTTGCTTGCCTACGTTGAGGGTAAAATGAACCAATTTGTGCGCAGTAATTTTAGTGCACGACCTAGCGAGCAATTTGAAAAACAATGGCCAGAATTACAAAAAATTTGGTTATAAGGTTTTAGGTTTTAGGTTTTAGGTTTTAGGTTTTAGGTTTTAGGTTTTAGGTTTTAGGTTTTAGGTTTTAGGTTTTAGGTTTTAGGTTTTAGGTTTTAGGTTTTAGGTTTTAGGTAACCTTGCCAGCAAGGTTAAATTATTCTCCTATCATCAATTCCACATAAACTCTGTGTTCTTTTTATAAATTATATTTAAAAATTAATTTGAACACAGAGCAAAAAGTAAAAAATTGAAAACCACAATTAAACTTTTACTTCCCTAACTTTTTACCGATGCCAAACACCTCGCATCCCGTGGACCGAAAATCTAACCTTTTACCTTTTACCTTTTACCTTTTACCTTTTACCTTTTACCTTTTACCTTTTACCTTTTACCTTTTACCTTTTACCTTTTACCATTCATTTTTAACCTCTCATCTCTGCCCTGCTACCACTTGTCGTATCTACTCGAATTGTTATTAAAACTCGTTACAATAAAATAATGTTAAAAAACGAGAATCTATAATGAAAACACAACTCACTCTTATAGGCTGTGCACTTATTACCAGCTTAACGAGCGCCAGTGCTTTAGCAAATAAGCCCCTAGAATTTAAAGATGTATTTGATTTTAAATCTGCAAAAGGCACACAGCTCTCTGAAAATGGTCAAATCCTTTCTTTAAGTGCAACCCCTTATCGCGGTAATGCCACAGGGCAAGTCTACTCACTCAATAGCAATAAGCTTATTGCTGAGGTGGAACGAGGAACCCGCCCTACCATTAGCAAAATGGCAAACTGGGTCGCATTTACGCAAGTGCCTACTCTGCTTGAAAAAGAAACCACTAAGAAAAAAAGTGACTTAAAAAATAACTTAGTATTAGTCAACACCCAAACCGGTGAGCAGCAAAGCTTTAATAATGTAAAAGATTACGTGCTAGCTAATAACGGCCAGTGGCTGGCCTATCGCAAAAATGAAAACGCTGAAGAAGACGATAAAAAGCTCGACAACGATAGCGCTATCACTGCCGACAAAAAAGATAAAAGCTATCCGCTGGTTATCATCAACTTAAGTGATAAGCGCACTCATACTCTTGAAAGTGCCTTTACCTATGGCATTAGTGCCACCAGCGATCAGCTATTGGTGAGTCAAAGCTATGTGGATGGCGGCAATAATCAAATTACCTTATTTTCACTCGATAATTTTACCAGCACCGTATTAATTGATGAGCCTGGTGTGGTTGCTAGCAAAATAGCGTGGCACCCAATCGAAAAAACCGTTGCGTTTACCTTAGGCAACTATGTAAACGATGATAAGCGTCGTCGTCAGTACGAATTAACGCTGTGGCAAAACGACACGCTAACCACTGTGCAATCACCTAACCCAGAATGGTTAATGGGCAAAACCGCGACATTAACTTGGGCCGAAGATGGTACACGTTTATACTTTGAAAACCGCCCAAAACTCGCTGCAAAAGTTAAGCAAAAAGAATATACCGATGAGTCATCACTGTATGACTTTGAGGTAATTCGCGACCATAAAGGGCTAAATGTATGGCACAACAACGATGCGCAAATAAAACCGCGCGAAGAACAGCAATGGAATGAAAATAATAAAAATCGTCATTACACGGCGGTATACCATGTAAACTCGCAACAAGTTATACAGTTAAGCACACCAAATATGCCAGAGCTGGCGCTTAATACTGAGCGTGCCACGTCATTGTTAGGCTACTCAAATTTAGCGCATCTTGAAAAAGTAATGTACGGCGGTTTTTTTGCTGACTACTTTGCGGTTGATATAAAAACGGGTAAACAAACACCTATTATTAACGACTATCCATTTAGGCCGAGCCTTGCGCCTAATGGGCAGTTTGCTGCTTACTTTGATAATAACCAAGTACAGCTTAAAAACTTAGGTAATAACAAAGTGAGCGTACTCAGCAAGGCGATTAACGCCACGTTTGCAGATGACAAACACGACTATCCATCCAAGCAGCCTGGTTATGGTTTTGCAGGCTGGCTTAACGATAGCAGCGAAATACTGGTTTACAGCAAATACGATATTTGGTCATTTGATGTAAAAACGCAGCAAGCTAAACGCCTAACTAATGGTAAGCAAAGCAATACGCAGTACCGTGTTATTAAGCTTGATAAAACCCAAGTGGGCTTTAAAAAAGGCGATACATTACTTGTCTCTGCTATTAACTTACAAACTAAACAAAGCGAAGTTGCAAAGCTCGACTTAACCACTAACACACTAACTAAGGTGCTTAGCGGTGATAAACGCTTTGATATGGTTAAAAAAGCCAAAAAGGCTGACAAGTACTTATTTACCTCGCAAACTTATAGCCAATTTCCTGATTACTACCAAACAGATTTTAGATTTAGTTCACCAAAACAAGTGACCACGCTAAACCCACAAATTAGTAATTTTGCCTGGAGCGAAAAGCCAGAACTAATAAGCTATAAAGGCTTTGACGGTGAAGATTTACAAGGTGTATTAATAAAACCAGCGGGATATAAAAAAGGCGATAAAGTACCTGTGGTTGTGTATTTTTATCGTTACATGAGTCAACGCATGTTTGATTTTCCTAAAATGGAATTAAACCATCGCCCTAATTTCCCTATGTTTACCTCAAACGGTTATGCGGTCTTTTTACCTGACATTCGTTTTGAAATAGGTCACCCGGGTAAATCATCAACGCAAACCATGATCAACGCCACCCAAAAATTAATAGATTTAGGCATAGCCGACCCAGATAAAATAGGCTTACAAGGCCACTCTTGGGCAGGCTATCAAAGTGCGTTTATGATAACCCAAACAGATATGTTTAAAGCGGTTGTATCTGGCGCGCCAGTATCAAACATGACCAGTGCTTACAGTGGCATACGTTTGAAATCAGGTCTTGCTCGCCAATTTCAGTATGAAACAGGGCAAAGCCGTATTGGTAAAAGCTTATTTGAAGCTCCAGAGCTTTATATTGAAAACTCGCCAGTCTTTTTTGCCGATAAAGTAAATACCCCTATTCTGATTATGTTTGGCGACAAAGATGATGCTGTGCCATGGCATGAAGGCGTACAATATTATTTAGCGCTGCGCCGTGCGGGTAAAGATGCCACATTTTTACAATATGAAGGTGAACCGCATCACTTAAAGCAATTCCCTAATCAGGTAGATTTCTCCGTACGCATGATGCAGTACTTTGATCATTACTTAAAAGGCAAGCCAGCCGCTAAGTGGATGAACGAAGGTGAAGCGTTTGTAGAAGAATAACCCCTCTCTCGAAGCTAAAAACCCCATACACTGATAGGCTATGGGGTTTTTAGCTTTTAACATCAAATAATTTACCAACCAAAACTTAGACCAAAATCTTCATAGCAAACATTGAGCTTTCGTTTGAACACAAAAATACGCTATTTTTTATAAATATTTATTTGTAGAGTGATTTTACTCAGCACTATAATAAAGCTGGGTTATAGGTAATAATCAATAAAAATATAAAAACTAAAGAGAAGTGGAGAATGCTAGATTTTTGGTACAAAGGGCTACCACAGTATCCAAAAGATCATAAAGATTTTTGGCGCACACGCTTAATCGCTCATTCATTATTAACAGCAACCTGCTACTTTTTAATTTTAACTCTACTCAATTTGTTCTACTTTGATAGCTACGATATTGCAGCCATTGACGCATTTGGCTTGCTTATAACACTAGCAATTTATCTTTGGTTTAGTAAAACGGCGAATGTGCATGCTGCAGCATGGGCAGTCACTATTATGATAGCTAGTTTAATAATGACATTTGTTGTCTCTGTAGGTGGCCTTGCCCACTCTTTATTTTGGGCAACACTTATCCCTCCTTTTGCATTTTTTCTCGTCGGCAGAAATTGGGGGAGCATCTTTAGCGGCATTGCCTTTTGTATTTGCGCTTATTTAACTTATAAACAACAGCAGCTAACTGTGACTATAGGTCTGGGCTCTTTATTTAATATCATAGAGGTCTGTATTGCCCATATCTTAATCTTCAGGTTTTATGAAAAAACTCGCTTTTCTGCTTATGACCATTTAACAATGCGCAATATAGAAATCCAACACCTTGCTGAAACAGATAAACTGACAGGGCTTTTTAATAGGCAAAAATTTGATTACGAGCTATCACAACTAATAACCAACTCTAAAAAAACAAAAACCACTAACTGTTTACTTATTTGTGATATCGATCACTTTAAAAAAATTAACGACACTCATGGTCATATAGTAGGTGACCGTGTTTTAAGTGAATTTGCAAATATAGTTAAAAGCAAAATGCCAGGTCATTCAGTAATAGCGCGCTGGGGCGGTGAAGAGTTTTCAATTATTTTACCCAACACCTCCTTAACCGAGGCCATAGCGCAGGCAAATCAACTAAAAGAATGTATTTACGCTGTTCCCATTGCCAACATTCCACTAACTATAAGTATAGGGCTAGCATTAATCCATCCTAACGATTCGGTTCTTAGCGTATTAGAACGTGCAGATAGCGCGCTATACAAAGCTAAAAACAATGGTCGTAATTCAGTGTATTTTAGAGACATTGAACTAACAATAGCAACTTCATAGAGCCCTTTATAGTTGAGTGAGATACCCAATTAATTAATAAACACTCACAAAACCAACCATAAAGAACCACTAAAAAAACAAAAGGGCATACTAAAAAACCATCAAAACTGACTTTTATGCTTAGTTCGCGTATTCTAACGCCCTGATTTACATAACCTCTATCCTCTATAACGAAATGAGCAATACCACTCCCCCATTTTCGATTTCAGCCAGTATGACTCACAGCATTGCAAATATTAGTGAAGCTTTAGGTAAAATCAGTGCCTTATATTCACCAGCAACCCTTGAGCACTATAAGCAACAAAAACTCACCTCTGTACAAATGAAAAACCCTGAGTTTCAATTCACAGCATCTGACTTATCAAACCCAGACAACTTGTTATGCTTACATCGCAGCTTAATGAAAGATCAAAGTGAAAAGTCAGGCAGTTATAGGCAGCAAAGTCTAGCGTTAAAAAGTGGTGCACAAATGGCACCACAGGCAATACGAGTGCCACAAATGGTAGAGGAGTTATTTGCATGGTTTAATACAACCGCGCATCACCCCTTAATCAGTAGCGCTGTATGTCATTATGAATTACAGTTTATTCAACCTTTTGCACAGGGTAATACTGAATTAGCGTGTGTGTGGCAAACTAAGCAATTATCGCAGTGGCATACGCTATTTTCATTGCTAAACATTCATAACCTAATCGCGACAACACGCCAACAATACGTTGAAAGCATTAACCTAAGTACCAAAATCGGTGACTCATCCGTGTTTATCGAGTACATGTTAGAGACATTACTTTCAGCATTAAACGTTTTAAAAAGTGATTTAAAATCAATAACAAAAAACCAAACCCCACAACAAGCCCCTCAAGTTGAAGAGACTTTAGATATAAATCTGCAAGCCCCCCAAGTCATCGCTTTAATCAATGTATTTAACCAAAGCGAAAGGCCGTTAAACCGACAAGAGCTACAAAATCAGCTAGGATTAAAAGATCGAAAACATTTTAGAGAGCGCTACTTAAAGCCTGCGATTGAGGCAGGCATAATCGAAATGACCATTCCCGAAAAACCGAATAGCAAAATGCAGCAATATAGACTTAAAAATTAGAAATAAAAATGCCACTTCAGAGCTAAAGTGGCAGGTTTAATAAGCTGTGGTGAGCTATTTTTTTATGCGTATTGCCCAGCGGCGAATCCACAGCTCCATGCGTATTGAAAATTATAACCTCCAAGCCAACCCGTTACATCGGTTACTTCGCCAATAAAATATAAACCTTTGGCTTTTTTAGCCTCAAATGTTTTTGAGCTTAGCTCGTCGGTATCTACACCACCTAAAGTCACTTCTGCGGTTCTGTAACCTTCGGTACCATTTGGCTTAATTTGCCACGCATGAATATAGTCAGCGAGTGCATCTATTTGGCCATGCGTTAGCTGGTTAATATTGCAATCAGGAATAGCTTTACTGTCATGGAGTATTTCAACAAAACGCTTAGGTAGGATAGTGGCAAGGCTATTTTTTAACGATTTTTGCGCTTGCGTTTCTCGCCAGTCAGCTAACTGTTGCTTTAAATCGAGTTCAGGTAGTAAATTGATCGTTACCGCCTGACCTGCTCGCCAAAATGAGCTTATTTGTAATATGGCAGGCCCGGATAAGCCGCGATGAGTAAATAAAATATTCTCTTTAAATACAGTGCCATCTTCGCTTGTAACTTCACAAGAAATACTAATACCCGAAAGCCCTTCAAAACGGTCTTTATCGTGTTGATGTAAGGTAAAGGGAACTAAAGCAGCCATCGTCGGCAAAACCTTTAAACCAAATTGGTCTGCAATTTTATAACCTATTGGCGTAGCACCAAGCTTAGGCATAGTTAAACCACCAGATGCAACGACTAACGACTCACAAGTAAGTGTTTCTTGCTCAGTTGTGACACTGTAACCCATTGCTGTTTTAGCAACATTTAACACTTCGTTACGTAGTTTAATAGTAACACCCGCCCACTCACACTCGGTAAGTAAAATATCAACAATGTCCTGTGCGCTATTGTCACAGAATAATTGCCCCAATGTTTTATGGTGATACGCCAAACCATGTCGGTCTACAAGCTCTACAAAGTCATGCTGCGTATAACGACTTAAGCACGATTTTACAAAATGAGGATTTGCGCATAAATAGTTATTAGGGCTCGCATTTTCGTTAGTAAAGTTACAACGCCCGCCGCCACTAATTAAAATTTTACGTCCTGGCTTTTTACCCATATCAAGCACTGTAACGCTTCGGCCGCGATACCCTGCTTGCGCTGCACACATTAAACCTGCTGCACCTGCACCGATCACAATTACATCAACGTGAGTCATTTAGTTATCTCTTAAAAACTTTGGTGGATTATAACAAAGTTTCGATAATAACCAGATAGTTGTTACATTGTTTTTAATTTATCAACAAAGGCCAATTAATGATAAAAAACACCGAAAAAATCTAATACATTAGGATCGCAACAAATAAAAAATTAAATACAAAACAATTGAAAGCTCACTGAATACGCGGTTATAACTAAATGAAATAGATACATGCGTATTTAATATTTCAAAATGGTTAACAGATCATTTACCTTTGTACCCGCTTTGTGGATATCCACAAATAATAATAACACTAAGGGTAATTATGACTTCTAATAATTCATTTAAAAAATGCGCTGTTGCGCTAACAATAAGTACACTATTTGCTGCCAGCTCAAGTATGGCAAATCCAGCACAAGCAATCGCACCTTCAATGGCTGAAACCTCAGCTAAAATGCAAAATCAAGGTGGGTTTGAAACTCAGTTCATTATCAAATATAAAAATAATAGCGATATGATGAGCACATCAACAGCTGACGCATCGCCTGCAATGATGAACAAAAAAGCGCAAAGCTTTGTAAAAAACTTCACCTCAAAAAAAGGTAAAGTTAAAGCTAAATATATCCGCGCAATGGCATTAAACAACCATCACGTAATGCGCGCTGACAAAAAGCTCAATGCTGAAGAAGCACAACAGTTTATGCAAGAAATGGTTAATTCAGGCAATGTTGAATACATTGAAGTCGATCAAATGTTAAAGCCATTTGCAACACCAAACGATCCTCGTTATGGCGACCAATGGCATTACTATGAGCAAGCCGGTGGTCTAAATCTACCAACAGCTTGGGATACTGCCACAGGTAGCGGCGTGGTTGTAGCTGTTCTTGATACTGGTTACCGTCCGCACGCTGATTTAAACGCTAATATTCTACCTGGTTACGATATGATCTCTAATCTATCAGTGGCTAATGATGGCAATGGCCGTGATAACGATGCTCGCGATCCGGGGGATGCAGTTGCAGCCGGTGAGTGTGGTAATAATGGTGCACAAGGTTCTAGCTGGCACGGTACTCACGTGGCAGGTACTGTCGCTGCGGTAACTAATAACGGTGAGGGTGTTGCAGGTGTTGCTTACGACGCAAAAGTAGTGCCTGTACGTGTATTAGGTAAGTGTGGCGGTTTAACCTCTGATATTGCTGATGGCATTATTTGGGCCTCTGGCGGTAATGTATCGGGTACATCGGCAAATGCTAACCCTGCTGATGTTATAAACATGAGTTTAGGTGGTGCAGGTGCATGTAGCTCAACGACTCAAAATGCGATTAATACAGCACGTAACAATGGTACTGTTGTTGTTATTGCTGCAGGTAACGATAACGATAATTCTGCAAACTACAACCCAGGTAACTGTAATGGTGTTGTTAATGTTGCATCAGTTGGTCGTAACGGTGGCCGCGCATATTACTCAAACTACGGTAGTAATATAGATGTGGCAGCACCGGGTGGCGCACAAAGCTTTGCAAATGATTCTGAGGGTGTTTTATCTACTTACAACTCAGGCTCAACAACACCATCAAGCGACAGCTATGGCTTTTCGCAGGGTACTTCAATGGCTGCACCTCATGTTGCGGGTGTTGCAGCATTGATCAAGCAAGCTAAACCAAATGCGACCCCTGATGAAATTGAAAACATCTTGAAAACAACGACTCGCTCTTTCTCTGCAACATGTACTAGCTGTGGCACAGGTATTGTGGATGCTGCAGCCGCTGTTGCCGCTGCATCTGGTGGCACGCCACCGCCAACAACCGGTGATAATGAGCTCGTTGATGGACAAGCGAAAACAGGATTAAGCGGTGCGGCAAGTGCACAAGATTTTTACACTATGACTGTCCCAAGTGGTGCCACTAATGTTACTTTCACCATGAGTGGTGGTACAGGAGACGCTGACTTATATGTACGTGCTGGCAGCAAACCAAGCACCACTACATATGACTGTCGTCCTTATAAAGGTGGTAACAGTGAAGAGTGCTCTATCGATAACCCAACAGCAGGTACTTACCATGTAATGTTACGTGGTTACTCAGCATACACTGGTGTTAGTTTAGTCGGTAACATTACTGGTGGTTCAACCGGTGGTGGTTCAGGTACACCTCAAGCTGGTGGCGGTACAGTAAGTGATGTTTCTGCAACAGCAGGTCAATGGAAACATTACACACTAGATGTTCCAGCTGGCATGGCTAACTTTACTGTAACAACATCAGGCGGCACCGGTGATGCAGATTTATTTGTAAAGTTTGGCAGCCAACCAACTAGTTCTAGCTATGATTGTCGCCCATATAAAAATGGTAACGCTGAAACTTGTACGTTTAGTAATCCTCAAGCAGGCACATGGCACTTAAGTGTTAATGCGTATCAAACCTTCTCTGGTTTAACGCTAAGCGGTCAATACCAGCCATAATCCATTCTCTCCTTAGATAAAAAAGCCGATACATATGTATCGGCTTTTTATTCAATAATTAAAACAACTTAGTTATAGCTTAGCTAAAACAGCTTCAGCACTGCTTATTACAAATTCTTTGTCTTGTTCTACAAATAATTGGTTAACAACACCATTGTCAACAACCATAGCGTAACGTTTCGAGCGCAAACCACCAAAGCCTGCGGTATCTTTTTCAAGCCCTAAGGCACAAGTAAAACTAGCATCACCGTCTGCAAGCATGTCTATATGCTCTGCGTTTTGTGACTCACCCCATGCTTTCATCACAAATGCATCATTAACTGATACACAATAGATAGCGTTAATACCTTTAGCCTTAATTTTATCGGCTAGCGCGATATAACCAGGCAAATGAGCATTCGAACAAGTGGGTGTAAAAGCACCAGGCACCGCAAATAGCACAACTTTTTTATCTGCAAATAATTCATTGTTAGTGAGTGTTTGCATACCTTCATCACTAAGCTGAGATAAATTTACTGCAGGTATTGTCTGACCTTGCTCTATCATATTAATTCCTTAGGGTAATTACGTAGTCTTTTAGCATACCGATTAATGTTTAATTCGTCTTCGATTAATCGCTGTTGTTACCTAAACCTAAACCTTCTTTAATAGATATCATTTGCAACTCTAACTGCGAGCCTATATCAGCAACTAATTCACTCGACTCACTTACTTGGCTTTTCATATCATGCATTGATAGAGTAAAACCATGAAGCAACTCACTTTGTTGTTTAGCCAATTCCATTGCATCTACCGCAACTTTATTAGCCTGCTGCGCATTATCTGCTACTCCTTCAGAGTTTGCTTTAAGCTCTTGAGCATTTGCTGTTTGTAACTGTGCATCCTCAGTTAATGCATTGATTTGTTTATAGACTTCTTGAGAGTTTTCACTTAATAACGCCAATTGATCATTAATCTCTTTTAACGAACCTTGAGTTTGCATAGCTAATTGCCTTACCTCATCAGCAACCACGGCAAAACCCCGACCTTGCTCACCTGCTCTTGCTGATTCAATCGCAGCATTGAGCGCGAGTAAGTTTGTTTGCTCAGCGATGGTACGTATAACGGTAATAATATTACTTACTCCTTGCACCCCGCTCAATAACTCCTGAACACTATGCATTCCCTGCTCAATACGCTGCTGTGTATCTGAACTGGCATTAAGCATATTTTTAGCAAAACCAACACTTTGCTGCATTGCTTCATAGGTACTTTGAGCATTTTCAGCTGCAACAGCATTAATATGATTTACCTGCTCGCCAAGTTGCTGAATATTAAGAAGCAGCTCTTCATTGTGATTTACCTGCTGATAACTCGCATTACTTTTTTGGCCAATCGTGTGTAAATGCTCACTCATTTGCTGCATGAACTGGCTGACTACATTGAGCATATTTGCCTTCTCTTGAGCTTCTAGGCGCTGGCGCTCAATTAACTGGTTAAAATACTGCGCTATTTCACCCACCTCTGTTTGAGGGTTATTTACTGTAATATTTTTTAACTCATTGCTTTCGATTAGGAATGCAAATCCATCTCGCAGCTGTCGCAAAGGCTGTAAAACCTGTTTACGTTGCCCCCAATAAACACCAAAAGCTAATATTACTAATCCACCTATCGCTATTCCAAATACCCAAAAAACTTGTTGTTTCACGGTATCTTGCTGCGCTTTTAATGTTTGCTCTGCTTCAATCACTGTTTTTGATAGTAAGCTAATTTGTTTTCGTAATTCATTTGTTCCTAAACGACGCTGTTTTGCTTGCGATAAAGTACTACTTAAATCGCGCAGATAGCGTTTAGGCCAACTCACCAACTCTGCTTTTATTTCAGCTGCCAAATCTTCCGGTTCCTCATCTACAAATAAAGTAAATTCATCAACCTCAGTCATTACCCCTAAGTTAGGTAACTGTTCAATTTTGACAGCCAGTAAATTTAGGTTTTTAATACTTTGTTGCAGACTTTTCTCTACCTCCGATTGGTAATCATTTATTAATTGATAGGTCGATAAAGATAAATTAACCACTTCACTGTAATAATCACTCGCTAATTTATTATAGCTAAGGGCGTTGCTGGTTTGCGTTGATGCTTTTTGCGCATAATTAATAAGTGAAGAGGCTGAGCCCGCCATTTGTCTCAGTGCGTTATCTAACAGCGCCGTTTCATTACCAGAGAGTTTTCCAAGTGCTCTGTATTTACCATTAATATCTGTATTTAATGAAATTAATTGTGCTGATAGACGAGCTTCTAACTCAGGAGGCAGTGCTGTTAACTGTTGCGCTTTAAGCTGCTCAATCAAAGTTGATGATTTTATTAAATATTGGCTATTACCTTGTACTAAGTAACTCTCCAAATGATCGGCCAGCTCAACCATTATGCTATTTTTTAATTGGCTATATGCGCTATCTTGTTGTTGGAGTTTTAGTAATGTATGGCTTGCCCACAATAAAGTCGCAGCTAGAAGGATACTTGCTAACGTTAGTAAAATGGCTAATAAACGGGTAAAAAATGATACACGCATAAACATATCTCAAAACTGACATGCGCATAGAGTATTGAATTTTTATGACATTTTTATGTAATAAGAGTAATAAGAATAAATATTTAGAGGAGGCAGAGATAGTTAAACAGGATGTGAAATGACAGTGTATCCAAACAAATAAAAA